>JBFYOR010000392.1:0-11238 GCA_041303695.1 Mycobacterium sp.
TCGAGGCGCGGATCTCCTCGAGTTTCTCGGCGGCAGCCTGCTGTCTGGCCTCATAACGCTCAGTGGCGGTGCGGACCTCCGGGGTGTCCTCGGCCAGCTCGGTGGCGCCCAGAGCGTTGCCCAGCCGGCTCTCGATCTTGTCCCGCACACCCTCGAGGGTCGGCACTCCCGACAATGTGTAGCCGGTGTCCGGTACGGCTGGGACAACCGGCGGCAGCGCCGACCCCGCCGCTAGGGGTGGCTTTTCTTCAGATGTCGCCGGAGTATCGGCGGGTGTCGCAGAATCTGCGGGTGCCGCCGCACTGTCGGATTCGGGTCCTGGTTCCGGCACGGTGGGGTCGTCGGCCATGGACTTCACCGTACTCCCGGGGGCCGGCGCCCAGGCAGCGCAACGTCGGGCACCTCCGGTGTCCCGATCTGCGCGGCCAGCCAGGGCAGCGATGTGGCGAAGGCGCGTGCCGCAAACGGCCAGTCGTGTCTGCCCGACTGCGGGACCACCGCGCAGTCGATGCCGTAGGTGTCGGCGATCCGGCACAGGGTGCGGGCTGCGGTGGTGGGATTGGCCGCCGGGTTGGTCTCCGGGGCCTGTTCCTGAAGGTCCGCCCCGGAGATGGCCGCGACCGTGCTGCCCGGCGGTTCGGAGACCGCGAACCAACCGGCCACGGCGTCGTAGTCGCCGTGCCGGCTCATGATGGTGGCCGGATCCCAGTCGTCGTAGGCGGCCGCGCTGCCGCCGAAAAGGCGGTCGATGGTCTGCTCCCGGTTCCCGGCGTTGGGCGCCAGATCGCCGTCGATATTGACGAACGCGCTGAACAGATCGGGGTACTTGATCGCCATGTTCAACGCGCAGGTTCCGCCCGAGGACCAGCCGACGACGCCCCAGTTGGCGGGGTTCTCGCTGACGCCGAAGTTGGCCACCAGGTAGGGCACGACGTCTTTGGTGAGGTGGTCGGCGGCGTTGCCGCGCACCCCGTTGACGCAGCCGGTGTCGTTGTTGAACGTTCCGCCGGAGTCGGCGAAGACGAACACCGGGGCGTTGCCGCCGTGCTTGGCGGCGAACTCGTCGATGGTGGCGACGGCGTTGGCGGTGCGGATCCAGTCGGCGGGGGTGTTGAACTGACCGCCGATCATCATGACGGCCGGTAGTTCGGGTGGGGGGTTGCTGGAGAAGTAGACCGGTGGCAGGTAGACCAGTTCGCCGCGGTGCTTGAAGTTCGAGCCGGTCGACGGGGTGGTCACCGGCAACACCTTGCCGTGAGCCGGAATCGCCCTCGTGGCAACCATGGTGGCGACGGTGGCGGGGTCGGTCTGGCCCGGCAACGGCCCGCCGGTCAGCTGACCCCATGCGGTTTGCACGGTGGGGAAGTAGCCGACCCACAGGTTGACCACCAGACCCGCGCACAGCGCCGAGGCCGGTACCGCCAGGATCGATACCCCGCGCCGCCACCACCGGGCCGAACCCCAGCCCAGCACCGCGACCCCGGCCGCCAGTCCGGTCAGTGCCACCCACACCCACAGCTGCTCCGGCGCCGGCTCCCCGGACAGGCCGTTGGACGCGATGATCCAGTACGTGAGCCACGCCAGCGCCAGGCCCAGCAGGACGGCGACCGGCAGCCACACCAACCGCCAGCGCCGGGTGCGCCACCCGATCGCCAGCACCAGCAGGATCGCGGCGAGGATCTGGGCGGTGATCGGGACCCAGCCGTGCATCAGCGATACGTGGTCCCGGAACACCGGGCCAGGCTAGCGCGGCTTGGCCAGCGGGAAGGGCAGGGTCTCGCGAATGCTCCGGCCGGTGATCAGCATGACCACTCGGTCCACACCCACACCCAAGCCGCCGGTCGGCGGCATCGCGTACTCCATGGCCTGAAGGAAGTCCTCGTCGAGTTCCATGGCCTCCGGATCCCCGCCGGCGGCCAGCATGGATTGCTGTTGCAGCCGGCGACGCTGCTCGACCGGATCGGTGAGCTCGCTGTAGGAGGTGCCCAGTTCCACACCCCAGGCCACCAGGTCCCAGCGCTCGGCGACGCCGCGGCGGCTGCGGTGCGGCCGGGTCAGCGGCGCCACCGAGGTGGGGAAGTCGGTGTAGAAGGTGGGCGCCTCGGTGTGTTCCTCGACGAGGCGCTCGTAGAGTTCGAGCACCACCGCCCCGGCGTCCCAGTGCGTCAGGTACGGGATCCCGGCGCCGTCGCACAGCCGCCGCAGCGTGGCCAGGTCGGTGTCGGGGTCGACGGACTCGCCCAACGCCTCGGAGACCGCGTCGTGGACCGTCTTGACCGCCCACCGACCGGAGATGTCGACCGGCTCCAGCCCGGCCCCGGCGGCACCGGTGGGCCGCATCACCACCGCCGAACCGTTGGCCGCCGTGGCGGCGTTCTGAATGAGTTCGCGGCAGCCGTCGATCCACACCAGGTAGTCGGCGTGCGCCTGATAAGCCTCGAGGAGGGTGAACTCCGGGTTGTGGCTGAAATCGACCCCCTCGTTGCGGAACGCGCGGCCGAGTTCGAAGACGCGTTCCACACCGCCGACGCAGAGCCGCTTGAGGTAGAGCTCGGGGGCGATCCGCAGGTACAGATCCAGGTCGTAGGCGTTGATATGGGTCTGGAACGGCCGGGCGTTGGCCCCGCCGTGGATCTGCTGCAGGATCGGCGTCTCGACCTCGAGGAATCCCTTGTCGAACAACGTCTGGCGGATCGAATGCAGGATGTCGCTGCGGGCGCGGATCAGACCGCGGGCCACCGGGTTGATGGCCAGGTCGACGTAGCGCGCGCGCACCCGGGCCTCGGGGTCGGTCAGGCCCTTCCACTTGTCGGGCAGCGGCCGCAGGCACTTGCCCAGCAGTCGCCAACTGTGCACCAGTACCGAGCGGGTGACGTTCTTGCTCAGACCCATGTGGCCGGTGACCTCGACCAGATCGCCGAGGTCGACGGTGGCGAAGTCGGTTGCCCCGCCGTCGATTTCGGACTTATCCAGCAGCAGTTGGACGTCGCCGGACCAGTCCCGCAGGGTCGCGAACGTCACACCGCCGTAGTCCCGGGTGCGCAGCACCCGGCCGGCCACGGTGACCGCCGTGCCGTCGTCGGCGGCCAGTGCCGCGGCGATGGTGTGGCTCGGCTGGCGCCCCACCGGATAGGGGTCCACCCCCTGCTCGCGCAGCGCGGTCAGCTTCGCCATCCGCACCCGGACCTGCTCGGGGAGCCGGTCCTCCTCGGTCAGCTCGTCGGATACCTCCGCGGTGGGTGCGCTGCCGTCGGCATGCAGGCGTCCGGTCGCGACGATGTCGTGCGGGACCGCCGAATAGTGGCCGGTGTGCTGCTTGGAGCGCCGGGAGAACGGCAGCACCAGGAAACCCTCGGCGATGACCGAGGCCACCCCGACCCGCGGGAGCAGGCGGGCGTCCTCGTAACAGGCGTACCGCGGCACCCACTGCGGCAGGTACTTCATATTGGAGCGGTACAGCGTCTCCAACTGCCACCACCGCGAGAAGAACACCAGCAGCGCCCGCCACAGCCGGGCCACCGGGCCTGCGCCGAGCCGGGCGCCTTCCTCGAACGCCGACCGGAACATGGCGAAGTTCAGCGAGACCCGGCTGACGCCGATGGTATCGGCCTGCCCCAGCATGTCGCTGACCATCAGCTCGACGGTCCCGTTGGGCGACTGGGGCGAACGGCGCATCAGATCAAGCGACAGTCCGTTGCTGCCCCACGGCACGAACGACAGCATTCCGATGACTGTTTCCGCGGTTTCGGACCCCGGTTCCGGCCCGGACTGGATGGCTTCCACCAGCAGGCAGTCGCCGTCGGCGCTGTCACCCAGCCGGCCGAGGGCCATCGAGAAGCCGCGCTCGGTCTCGGTATCGCGCCAGCTGTCGGCACGTTTGATGACCTGGGCCATCTCCTCGGCGGGCAGGTCGCGGTGCCGGCGCATCCGTACCGTCAGCCCGGCCCGCCTCGCCCGGGTGACGGCCTGGCGCACACCCCGCATATCCGCCCCTGAGAGCCGGAACCGATCGGGGTAGAGGATGGCCTCGTCGCCGAGTTGCAGGGCGCTCAACCCCGCCTCCCGGTATGCCTGGGCTCCGGTGGAACTCGCCCCCATGACGCCGGGGGCCCAACCGTAGTCCCGGCACAGCTCAAGCCAGGCCGCGATGGCCTGCGGCCAGGCCCGCGGATCACCGACCGGGTCGCCGCTGGCCAGGCACACCCCGATTTCCACCCGGTAGGTGATCGCGGCGCGCCCGCTGGGCGCGAAGATCACCGACTTGTCCCGGCGGGTGGCGAAGTAGCCCAGCGAGTCGTTCTTGCCCCAGACCTCCAGGAGTCCCCGGATCGCCGACTCGTCCTCGCCGGTCAGCGCGTTCGCCGCGCGTTGGGACTGGAACAGAACGACGGCAGCGGCCATCAACGCCACCGCGCCGAACAAGCCGAACAGGGCGTTGAGGAAGACATGCGGTTTGCCGACGAACAAGTCGGGGGTGGCGACGGCGAAACCGCTCACCCGGTTGATGGCGTAGGGCAGCCGGTACTCGCGCTGCAACGAGCCGGGGAACAGTTCGAGCAGACCCCAGGCCAACAGGATGCCGGCGACGTTGACGGCCACCAGCACGGCGGCGGCCTTGAACACCGCGCCGCGGCGAACCTTCGCCCAGAATTCGGCGTAGGCCATCACCAGCAGGATCAGGGCAGCGATATGCAGGGTCAGGCCCAGGAATTCGCCGACGTCCTCGAACCTGGTGCCCGCGGTCTCGGTCAGTGACGCGATGTCGAAACCGATGGCCAACACCAGGTTGGCGATGAGTACCCACCAGGCGATCCGCTTGCGGGCGATCAGCGCACCGGCCATCACGGCCAGCGCGAACGCCCAGGCGAAGCTGGTGTCGGGGAAGTTGAACAGGTATCTGTCGATGAACTCCCGCGGCACCCTGGTGAGGTGTCGCACGACGGTCGACACGCTGGACAGCAGCGATGCGAACGCGAGGATCCCCAGGAACGTCCCCGCAGCGGCGGGCACCCAGTGGAGCCGCGACCTGGTCCTGGTCCGGCTGGTTGTGACCGTCATAGGCGGCCAGGATATTCGGACAATGCCCGCCCGCGTGCGCGCCGGGCCTGTTTCACCGGTCTGTGTCACCGGCCTGTGTCACCGGCCTGTGTCACCGGGCCGGTGTGCCGCTCGCCGGGACCGTTACCGGGTTCGTCCGGAGCGGCGCTGGCCTCCCGGAAAGCCAGCTGCAGGCTGCGCAGGCCGTCCCGCATCGGCGCGGCGTGCGGTCCGAGGAACTCCTTCGAGCCGTCCAGCAGGCCGGCGAACGCGTTGATCAACCGCCGCGCCTCGTCGAGATCGCGATGCTCACTGATGTCGGGGTCCGGTGATGCCAGGCCGATCTTCTCGGCCGCCGCACTCATCAGCATCACCGCGGCGCGGCTGATGACCTCGATGGCGGGGACGTCGGCCAGGTCGCGGACCGCAGGATCATGGATGTCGGGCTCGTGGGTCATGACTGCTAGACTTTCACGCACGACCGTCCCGGCTGACGCCAGGACAGCAAGTGGAGTCCCGCTCCCACCGCCGGCCACGGAATTGTTTTCGCAGGCTACGCGGTCCGGTCATGGATACCTGAGGGTATCTGTTCTGCGTGAGTCGCAGGCGGCGCGAGCCGTGATCGGTCGGCATCGGGCCCTGCTACGGCAGGGCCTTTCTGTTCGATTGAACAGAGTGCTGATGGTGTGGTTTCTTCCGATGCGGTCCCCGGTTTCCTCCGGACGGTCAGACCCAGAAACCGAACCAGGGAGGCCCCATCAGCACTGAGACCCGTGTCAACGAGCGCATCCGCGTACCCGAAGTCCGCCTGATCGGACCAGGTGGTGAGCAGGTAGGCATTGTGCGCATCGAAGATGCACTCCGCGTCGCCGCGGATGCCGATCTCGACCTCGTCGAAGTAGCCCCGGATGCCAGACCGCCGGTCTGCAAGATCATGGACTACGGCAAGTTCAAGTACGAGACGGCACTCAAGGAGCGCGAGTCTCGAAAGAACCAGCAGCAGACCGTCGTCAAGGAGCAGAAACTTCGCCCCAAGATCGACCCGCACGACTACGCGACCAAGAGAGGTCACGTCGTCCGCTTCCTGGAGGCCGGGTCGAAGGTCAAGGTGACGATCATGTTCCGCGGTCGCGAGCAGTCCCGGCCCGAACTCGGGTACCGGTTGCTGCAACGCCTGGCGGCCGACGTGGCCGACCACGGCTTCGTCGAGACGTCCGCCAAGCAGGACGGCCGCAATATGACGATGGTGCTGGCACCGCACCGCGGCGCGAAGACTCGTGCCAAGGCGGCGGAGCAAGCAAGCGGACCGCCTGCAGCACCCCCCGCTCCCGCGGCCGCCGCCGAACCCGAGACCACCACCGAACAGACCTGAGAAAAAAGGAGCCCGAGGACATATGCCCAAGGCCAAGACCCACAGTGGGGCGAGCAAACGGTTCCGCAAGACCGGAACCGGCAAGATCGTGCGGCAGAAGGCAGGACGCCGCCACCTGCTCGAGCACAAGGCGTCCAAGCGGACCCGCCGCCTCGACGGCCGCACCGAAGTAGCGGCCAACGACACCAAACGTGTCAACAAGATGCTGAACGGCTGAACGCCGCAGCGTCTCTCTGACGCTCTGTCGAACCGAACATTGCCGACCCGAACCAGAAGAGGAACACCCCCATGGCCCGCGTGAAACGCGCAGTCAATGCACAGAAGAAGCGGCGGACGATTCTCAAGGCGTCCAAGGGCTACCGCGGTCAGCGGTCCCGGCTGTACCGCAAAGCCAAAGAGCAGCAACTGCATTCGCTGAACTACGCATACCGCGACCGGCGTGCGCGCAAGGGCGATTTCCGCAAGTTGTGGATCTCGCGCATCAACGCCGCCGCGCGCGCGAACAATATGACCTACAACCGGCTGATCCAGGGCCTCAAGGCCGCCGGCGTCGAGGTCGACCGCAAGAACCTCGCCGAGATCGCCGTGAGCGATCCGGCCGCGTTCACCGCGTTGGTCGACATTGCCCGTGCCGCACTACCGGAGGATGTGAACGCCCCCTCCGGTGAGGCTGCGTGAGACCGCTTACTGAGCGGTCGTCCCGCGTCGTGGACGCGGTCAAACTGCAGCGCCGCGCCGAGCGGATCGCAACCGGCCGGTTCCTGGCCGAAGGGCCGAACCTGGTTGAGGCGGCCGCTCGGTGCGGGCTCGTCGATGAATTGTTCGTCACCGAGGCGGCGGGCGCCCGATACGACTCGCTGATCGCCGATCTGCCGGTCTGTCCGGTCACCGACCGGGCGATGAAGGCGCTGTCCGAGACGGTCACGCCGGCCGGTCTGGTCGCCGTCTGCCGGCTGCCCGGCACCCGCCTCGATGACATCCTGGCCGAGAATCCCGCCCTGATCGTCGTCGCGGTCGACATCTCCGATCCGGGTAACGCCGGGACGCTGATCCGACTTGCCGACGCCATGGGTGCCGCTGCGGTGGTGTTCGCCGGGGATGCCGTGGACCCCTACAACGGCAAGTGCGTGCGGTCCTCGGCGGGCAGCATCTTCGCCGTGCCGGTGTGTACTGAGACCGACACCGACGCACTGGTGGGCAGGCTGCGCGCAGCGGGCCTGCAGATCCTTGCCACGACCCTTGCCGGGGAGCTCAGCCTGGACGACGCGCAGTCGATCCTGGCGGCCCGCACGGCCTGGCTGTTCGGCCCGGAGTCGCGTGGGCTCACCGAGGAGGTCGCCGGGCTGGCGGACCGCAGGATCGTCATCCCGATGTCGGATGGCGTGGACAGTCTCAATGTTGCTGCCGCCGCAGCCATCTGCCTGTACCAGAGTGCCCGCGCACAGCGCGTCCGGTAGCACTGGCCTACGCTGGCCCGGTGGACGTCGAGTCGAACGGCGAACAAGCCGGTCCCGATGACGCCGCCCCGCAGCCGGCCGTCGAGGACCGCGGTCCGATCGCCTGGCTGCGCAACACCAACCATCATCCGAACGTCATCGCCGCGATCCGTCGTGCCCGCCACGCATTGCCCGGCGACCCCGACTTCGGCGACCCGTTGTCGACGGCGGGGGACAGCGGGGTTCAGGCCGCGGCCCGTGCCGCCGATCGTCTGATCCGCGATCGCGAGGCGGCGACCCGGGAGGTGGGCCTGGCGACGCTACAGGTCTGGCAAGCACTCACCGAACGGGTTTCGGGCCGACCAGTCAACGCCGAGGTGACGATCGTGTTCACCGATCTGGTCGGGTTCTCGGACTGGTCGCTGGCAGCCGGTGACGAGGCGACGCTGCGACTGTTGCGCAAGGTTGCCCAGGCGGCCGAACCACCGCTGCTGGACGCCGGCGGGCACATCGTCAAACGCATGGGCGACGGGATGATGGCCACCTTCCGTGACCCGGCGACCGCGGTCGGTGCCACGCTGGCGGCTCACGCTGCCGTGGAAGCCGTTGAGGTGCAAGGCTTTACGCCACGGATGCGGGCCGGCATCCACACCGGCCGGCCGCAGCGTATCGGTGGGGACTGGCTGGGTGTGGACGTCAACATCGCGGCCCGGGTGATGGAACGCGCCACCCGTGGCGGCCTGATCATCTCGGGGACGACGTTGGAGAGGATTGCCCCCGAGGACCTGGAGTCGCTGGCGGTGATGACCAAGCGGGTCCGCCGCCAGATGTTCGCCCCGCGGCAACAGGGTATGCCGTCGGATCTGGCGATGTACTGGCTCAAGTCAGACGGCTCCGAGGACGCCGAGAGCTGAGTCAGACGGACCGGGTCAGACGAACTCCTCCGCGCTGGCCTCGATCCAGTCCGACAGCCAGGCTTCCGGCGGGCACTCGAGCAACTCGCAGGGCATCAGCCACTCGTAGATCTCGGCGTAGGTGCGGTTGTGCGCGGAGTCGATGCGGCGGTTGAGCATCGACGGCGTCAGGTCCGAGAAGCTTTCCAGGCCCATTGAGGCCACCATCTGCGCGGCGCTGGCGACCACGGCCCGCTGAAAGTTGGCAGTCCGGTCGATCTTGTCCGGCACATCCAAGGCCCGGGCCAGGCCGGGGTCCTGGGTGGCCACCCCGGTCGGGCAGCTATTGGTATGGCATTTCATCGCCTGGATGCAACCGACGGCGAACATCATTCCGCGGGCCGAGAGGGTGAAGTCGGCGCCCTGGATGATGCGCTTGACGATGTCGAAGCCGCTGGTGATCTTGCCCGACGCACCGATCTTGATGTGCTCGCGCAGGCCCGTTCCGATCAGACAATTCTGGACCAGCATCAACCCTTCGGTCAGCGGCATGCCGACGTAATCGACGAATTCCTGGGGGGCGGCCCCGGTACCGCCCTCGGAGCCGTCGACGATGATGAAGTCCGGGGTGATGCCGGTGTCCAGCATCGCCTTGCAGATGGACAGAAACTCCGTCCGGGCGCCGATGCACAGCTTGAACCCGACCGGTTTACCGCCGGAGAGACTGCGCAACGTGGCGATGTAGTGCATGAGCTCCAACGGGGTGCCGAACGCGGTGTGGGCCGGGGGAGAGACGACTGTCTGGCCCACCGGCACACCGCGGGTTTCGGCGATCTCGGGGGTGACCTTCGCGCCCGGCAGCACGCCGCCCAGACCGGGCTTGGCCCCCTGGGAGAGTTTGATGGAGATGGCCTTCACCGTGGGCAACCCCGCCTTCTCCCGAAACTTCTCGGCATCGAAGTGGCCGTCGGCGGTGCGGCAGCCGAAATAGCCCGATCCGATCTCCCAGATCAGGTCGCCACCGTGCTTGAGGTGGTAGGGGCTGATCGCGCCCTCACCGGTGTCGTGCGCGAACCCGCCCTTCGCCGCGCCGCCGTTGAGCGCCTCGATGGCATTGCCCGACAGTGCCCCGAAGCTCATCGCCGAGACGTTGAGCAGCGCGATGTCATAGGGCCGGGCGCAATCCGGACCGCCGAGGCGCACCCGCGGCGCCAGGTCGGTGGCGATCTTCGCCCTCAGCGAGTGCCGAAGGAATTCATAGCCGATGGCGTTGACGTTGCGTTCGGTACCGAACGGTTCGTCGCCTTTGGTGCCCTTGGCCCGCCGGTACACAGCGTCGCGGGTCTCCCGGTCGAACGGCGCACCGTCGGTGTTCGATTCGATGAAGTACTGATAGATCTCCGGGCGGATCCGCTCGGCGATCCACCGCGCATGGCCCAGGATCGGGAACGCACGCAGGATCGAGTGCTTGGTCTGGATCAGATCCCAGGTCCCCAGTCCCGCCAGAGCGGCCAATGCCGCCGCCAATGCCAACCACCACATGCCGTGTCTGATCGACAGCAGGGCAGCGATGACCGCCTCGGCCCACACCGCTGCCACGATGACTGCTCTGAGCATCTGCCGTCCCCTGCCTAATTGCCCGCGAGGCGTCATTCTGGCATCCCCTATGATCTCCAGACCGGCACTTGACCAACAGTGCCGCCCGAAAATCCCAGGCCAGCTAAGGAGAGTCTCGCCGCGTGGGTGAGCAACCCGTCGATCTGCTGTCGCAGGGCGCGCTGACCACCGCGGTCGACGCGGCCCACCGAGCCTTCGCGTCCAGCGCTGACCTGGATGCACTCGCCCGCGCCAAGACCGATCACCTCGGTGACCGTGCGGCGCTGGCGCTGGCCCGGCAGGCACTGGCGACGCTGCCGGCCGCCGAGCGCGCCGACGCCGGCAAGCGGGTCAACATCTGCCGGACCGAGGCGCAGGCGGCCTACGACGAGCGACTGGCCGTGCTGCGCGCCGAGCGCGACGCCGCGGTGCTGGTGGCCGAATCGATCGACGTCACCCTGCCGTCCACCCGCCAGCCGTTGGGGGCACGCCATCCGATCACGATCCTGGCCGAGCACATCGCCGACACCTTCGTGGCCATGGGCTGGGAACTGGCCGAGGGCCCCGAGGTGGAAAGCGAGCAGTTCAACTTCGACGCCCTGAATTTTCCGCCCGATCATCCGGCGCGAAGCGAGTCCGATACCTTCCACATCGCCCCGGAGGGGTCCCGGCAACTACTGCGCACGCATACCTCTCCGGTCCAGGTGCGCACGCTGCTGAATCGCGAACTTCCGGTGTACATCGTCTCGATCGGGCGGACGTTCCGCACCGACGAACTGGACTCCACCCACACCCCGGTGTTCCACCAGGTGGAGGGACTGGCGGTGGATCGCGGACTGACCATGGCCCACCTGCGCGGCACCCTGGATGCCTTCGCCCGTTCCGAGTTCGGCCCGGACGCCCG
>JBFYOR010000393.1:0-6606 GCA_041303695.1 Mycobacterium sp.
ACCGACGCGACGGTCAGCGCGGAGCCCTGAAGTCCCGATGCCAGTGCGCCCGCGGCGGCCTGGTCGAGGACCGTGACCTCAGCCGGCTTGCGCACCGCGCCGAGTGAGTCGAAGTCTCGCCCGGTCGCCACCCGCTTGCCGTCGACGGCGACCAGGCGGGCGTTGAACCTCGGCGGGGTGGCGTTCGGGTCGGAAACACTGGCGTCCAACTCTGCCAGCACATCCCAATAGGCGGCGCTGCGGAAGGCCATCCGTTCGCGCTCACGCTGGACGATGATTCGGGTCGCGACCGACTGCACCCGGCCGGCCGACAGCCTCGGACCGACCTTCTTCCACAACACCGGACTGACCTCGTAGCCATAGAGCCGGTCCAGGATGCGCCGGGTTTCCTGGGCATCGACGAGATCGGTGTCGAGGTCGCGAGGGTTCTCGGCGGCCTCCCGAATGGCCGGCTCGGTGATCTCGTGGAACACCATCCGCCGGACCGGGATCTTCGGCTTGAGGGTCTCCAGCAGGTGCCAGGCGATGGCCTCGCCCTCGCGGTCGCCGTCGGTGGCCAGATAGAGCTCGTCGACATCCTTGAGCAGGCTCTTGAGTTCGGAGACGACGGCCTTCTTGTCCGGGCTGATCACGTACAGCGGCTCGAAGTCGTGGTCGACGTCGACGCCGGTACGCGCCCAGGCGAACGATTTGTACTTGGCCGGCACGTCGGCAGCGCCCTTGGGCAGGTCGCGAATATGACCGCGGGAGGACTCAACGACATAGTTACGGCCCAGATAGCCCGCAATCTTGCGTGCTTTAGTGGGCGACTCGACGATGACTAACCGTCGGACGTTGCCGTTGTCGCGCTTCCCGCTGCTCGTTGAGCCGGGCCGGTCGTCGTCAGCCAACTGCGCCTACGCTCCACTTCTTAGTTCTGTTCCGGTTCTGTTCCGGATCCCCCACCAATGTGCCGTATCGCTCACCGATACCCCCGAGCACCTCACAATTTCGCACCCCCGGACTCCCCGACGCAAACCGGCCGTCTGCCGAGAGCCTCTCAGACCCGCGGCCAGGCTGCCAACGCCTCGATCCCGTCCGGGGGTTCCCCCACCGTCTCCACCAGGCGTGACAGTCGTCTGCGGCCACTGATCCGCAGGGCCGGCCGGGCTCCCCGGGTGCCGATCAGGGTCGGCGCGATACCGACCCGCATCAGGGCCGACGCGAGCGGCGAATGCGTGTCCGGGGCGTGCTGATCCAACCCCAACAGGTAACGGTCGGCTTCCGGGGTGCCGGCCGCCAACGTCCAGGCCCGCAACTCGCGAGGACCGGGGAGCCACCGCACCGGGACGGTCTTGACCGCTCCGCGGGTCCATTCTGATGCGATACCCAGCAATCGGGTATCGACGGCGGTGCGCACCAGTGGGGTGTCGTCCTCGGTGCGCGCGATCTCGGACTGCAGGCCGGCGGCGGCAATCATGTCCGCCAGCGCGGCCGCCCGCCAGACCGCATCGACGACGACCGATACCCGGGCTCCACCCCCGACGATCACCACCTGGCCGGCGGCCGCCAGCACCCCGGTCAGGTCGGTGACCGCAGGCGGCACCGACTCGGCCGAGAAGAAGGACAGCTGGCTCACGACTCGACAGTAGGGCAGTCGGGCAGCGACGCCATGCCGCCAAGCCGCGCCGGAGGGCCGCAAAAAGAAGCACCCCCGCCCAACCCGGTGTGCGGGCGCGCGGGGGTACTAGGCAAACCGTGGTTCAGACGGCCGCTGTAGGTCAGACGGCGCGCACGCCGGTGGCCTGCGGACCCTTGGGACTCTGCCCGACCTCGAACTCAACCTTCTGGTTCTCCTCCAAGGTGCGGAACCCCGACCCCTGGATCTCCGTGTAGTGGACAAACACATCGGCGGAGCCATCCTCCGGAGCGATGAAGCCGAAGCCCTTCTCCGCGTTGAACCACTTCACAGTTCCCTGTGGCATTTTCGTACTTTCCTTACTTCATGCGGGAGCGGTCCACCGATGTTCCGAATAGACCGGGTCGGCTCCGACCGCCATCCTTCGTGGATTCGTCGGGCTAACCGAACTGAAGACCCTCGCAGGAACCGCGATCGCAACGTCGATCCTGCGAAGTGAGACACGAACACAGAAGCTGCGACCGACAACATCCAATCACGTTCGGCGCGGTTAGGACAGTGTCGGAGACAATTCGGTTGGATCGTCCCGGGGACGGACCAAGACGGGAGGCAGATGACGAGTTTCGGCGCCGATCTGCTGGCCACCCTTCGCGCGGCAGAGGCGGGGCGGACACCGTCGTTGCTGCACGTCACCGACCTACCCGCGCGCCCCGGTGAACCGAAGGACTGGCCGGACTGGGTGCACCCCGAGGTGCCGGCGGCGCTGCGCGACCACGGCATCAGCGCCCCGTGGTCGCACCAGGTCGAGGCCGCCGACCTGGCCCACGCCGGCCGTGACGTGGTCATCAGCACCGGCACGGCGTCCGGCAAATCGCTGGCGTTCCAGTTGCCCATCCTGGACGCCCTGGCGCGCGACCCCCGGGCGCGGGCGCTGTATCTCTCGCCGACGAAGGCCCTCGGCCACGACCAACTGCGCACCGCCCACCTGCTGACCGCTGCGATCCCCGACTGCCACGACGTTGCGCCGACGTCCTATGACGGCGACACCGCCGCCGATGTTCGCCGTTTCGCACGCGAACGCTCGCGGTGGCTGTTCTCCAATCCCGACATGATTCACCTCTCACTGCTGCGGAACCACCCCCGTTGGGCTGTCTTCCTGCGCGGTCTGCGTTATGTCGTGGTCGACGAATGCCATTACTACCGAGGAATATTCGGCTCGAATGTCGCGATGATTCTGCGTCGGCTGCTGCGGCTGTGTGCCCGATACGCGCCAGCCGGGTCAGCAGGACCTTCGGTGATCTTCGCCAGTGCGACGACCGCCGCCCCGGGCGAGACCGCAACCGAGTTGATCGGCCGGAAAGTCGCCGAGGTCACTCGCGACGGGTCCCCGCACGGCGACCGCACCATCGCGCTCTGGGAACCGGAACTCAGGTACGACCTGGCGGGCGAGAATGGGGCACCGGTCCGCCGGTCGGCCGGAGCCGAAGCCGCCAGGATGCTGGCCGACCTGGTGGCCGAGGGGGCCCGGACGCTGGCGTTCGTCAGATCCCGCCGGGGCGCGGAGTTGACGGCTCTGGGGGCCCGCTCGCGGCTGGAAGACATCGCCCCGCACCTGCGCGACACGGTGGCGTCCTACCGGGCCGGGTACCTCGCCGAGGACCGGCGGGCCCTGGAGAGGGCGCTGTCCGACGGGCAGTTACGGGGGCTGGCCACTACCAACGCCCTGGAGTTGGGTATCGATATCTCCGGGTTGGACGCGGTTGTCATGGCGGGGTTCCCGGGGACCGTTGCCTCGTTCTGGCAACAGGCCGGCCGATGCGGACGGCGCGGGCAGGGTGCACTGGTGGTCCTGGTGGCGCGTGACGACCCGCTGGACACCTACCTGGTCCATCACCCTGAAGCCCTCCTCGGCAAACCCGTTGAGCGGGTGGTGATCGACCCGGCGAACCCGTATGTGGTGGGTCCGCAATTGCTCTGCGCCGCAACCGAGATGCCCCTGAGCCAGGAGGAAGTG
Source organism: Mycobacterium sp. (assembly GCA_041303695.1). GTDB lineage: Bacteria > Actinomycetota > Actinomycetes > Mycobacteriales > Mycobacteriaceae > Mycobacterium. The sequence continues at coordinate 3,633 of JBFYOR010000393.1, forward strand.
GACCGGTGGCGAGCAGGGCCGGTGGCCCGGAAACTGGTTGACGACGGGCTGCTGCGGCAACGGCCGGACGGGTTCTTCCCCGCTGCCGGACTCAACCCGCATCATGATGTCGACATCCGCGGTACCGGCGGCCCCAGCGTGGCCATCGTCGAGTCGGGAACCGGGCGGGTGCTGGGCAGCGCCGAAGCCGGCCAGGCTCCGGCGACCGTCCATCCCGGAGCGGTCTATCTGCACCAGGGCGAGAGCTATCTGGTCGACTCCTTGGATCTCGACGACCACATCGCGTTTGTGCACGCCGAGGATCCCGGATACGTGACCCATCCCCGGCAGATCACCGATATCACCGTCACCGGGGAAGGCAGGCGGATCGACTACGGCGCGGTGACATTGGGCCTGGTTCCGGTTTCGGTCACCCACCGGGTGATCGGCTACCTACGGCGAAGCGCCTCCGGCGAGGTGATCGACTTCGTCGACCTGGATATGCCGGAGTTCAGCCTTGCGACCACCGCGGTGATGTACACCGTCACGCCGGAGGCACTTCAGGCCGGCGGGATCGAACCGGCGCGGATACCGGGGTCGCTGCATGCCGCCGAACACGCGGCCATCGGCCTGCTGCCGTTGGTGGCCAGTTGCGATCGCTGGGATATCGGCGGCCTCTCAACCGCGGTCGGTGAAGCCGGGCTGCCAACGGTGTTCGTCTATGACGGCCACCCCGGCGGCGCCGGCTTCGCCGAACGCGGCTACCACCTCGCCGGCACCTGGCTGCAGGCCACCCTCGAGACGATCGAGGCCTGCGAGTGCCCGCAGGGTTGCCCATCCTGCGTGCAGTCGCCGAAATGCGGCAACGGCAATGACCCCCTCGACAAAGCCGGGGCGATCCACGTGCTGACGATTGTGTTGAACAGCCTGGCGACGGACCCACGCTGATCGCGGCTGCCGGCCGACCCCTCAAAACGGCCGACAGTCACAAACACGCGCGCGTCCACCACCGGGCCGCAACCACGGGAAAGGCAACGAACGGTCGGACATCGCGAGCCGTCGGCAGGCGTCCTCTTCGGACTCGTCTAATAGTACGGGGGGTGCCGATTCCCGCAACGGAACGCGCGAACCCGGCGTCGGTCTTCCCGGGACTACATAGCGTCTACCTGGGGATTCTCTAGCACCCCGGGCGGCTACCCGGGCCCACCCGCCGTTAAGCTGGACCAATGATTCAGGATTGGCTGCTGGTGGAGACACTGGGCGACCAACCGATGGTCGTCGCTCAGGGCCGGCAGATGAAGAACTTCGTGCCGTTGGCCGTCTTTCTTCGCCGCAATCCCAACCTCGCGGCAATCCAGACCGCCATCACCGAGACCGTGTCGACCGGCACCGGACTGGCCAGCATCACCCCGAAGACCAAGCGCGTGATCCGCACCGAACCCGTTCAGATGTCCGACGGCCACATCCACGGCGTGCATGTCTGGAGTGGCCCCACCGATGCCGAACCTCCGGAACGGCCGATCCCTGGTCCACTGAAATGGGATATGACACTGGGCGAGGGCTCCGTCACGGTGGAGTACCTCATCAATGCCGGCATGGATCCCTCGAAGGAGTCCCTGACCGGCCGGGCGTTCGTCGAGGACATTCCCAGCCGCAGCCTCAACCGCGACGAGTCGAAGGCACTGTCCCTGGCGATCGATATCGCGCCGGGCCGAACCTTCAGCACCACCTGGGATTTCCCCGATAAGCAGGGCGGGTTCCGCAAGGTGGGCTGGTGCGCCAGAACGCTCCTGGAAGCCAACGAGGACGGTACCGACCATCTGGTCTCCCGCGCGATGAACCTGGTCGAGGCTGTCAGTGAGTCACCGGCGGTCCCCGGCGATTTGGCCCGCCGCATCGTCGACGGGCTGTCCCAGCCCGGGTCGTACCGATTGATCATCGACCTGGAGAACTGGAGACCGTTGAAGTGGCTCGATGATCCGTGCCCGCTGGTCGAGTGGCGCGGCCGCGAGCAGGTGCACCCGGACGACAAACAACGCCTTCAGTCGCGGATGCGCCACGAACTCAGCAACGGTTCCACGAGCGCTGTCATGCGCCTTCCCGCCAACGGCGGCGATTGGGTGCCGCTCCACGTGACGATCGGCACGATTGAACTCGAGAACGGCACCTACGCCGGGCTGGCGACCCTGCGAGAGCCCACCGCCGACGAACGAGCCGAGGCCGGGTTGGAGCCTGCCGGCGAGGCCAGCGGCTAGCGCGAACCGCAGCCCGCTAACCACCGTCGGCGGGCCCGGCCCGTGCGACCGCGCCTGCCTCAGCGGCGATCCGACCGCCCACCCGGGCCGAGACTGTCACCACGACCTCGAGTCGCTGGACGTCACACCCCCGTACCGTCGCCCTCATCGCCTCGGCCAGCGCCTGGGCCTGCCGGCACGCTGCCGGGGCACCGCCCGGCAGCCGAGCCGCCGCTGCCAGGGCGGCCAGATCGGCAGCCGCCTGCGCCCGGTGCCGCGCCATAACGGCCGCTCCGAGCCAGCAGCCGCCCAGCGTGAGGGTCACCAACGTGGCGATCAGAACCGCCGCCAGCACGGTCACCGCGCCGGAGTCGTCACTGACCGGGTTCTGCCAGCGAGACCGCCTCACCGACGATGACGATGCCGGGCAGCACCGGGGAACGGCCGATGACACGGGCGACGACGTAGTCGCCGTCTCGGCGCAGTTCCACTGAGGCACCAGCCGGAGCCAGGCTGCCCGCCGTGACGACGCCGGCCCCGTCGCCCCGTGCGGCCAGCCGGGCAGCCTCTCGGGCCGCGTCCACACAACGGATCTGCATGGCAACCGCTGTGATCCCGGCAACGCAAAGTAACAGCACCGCAACAAGACTCGCGATCGCCAATGCGGCCTCCACCGTGCTGAAGCCTTCATCACGGGCTAGACCCTTGTGCTCAATGCCCGATTGATGATGTTGGTCAGCGCAGCGATGATCGAGTCTCCG
>JBFYOR010000394.1:0-4388 GCA_041303695.1 Mycobacterium sp.
CCTGTGACCGGCCGCGATAGGATCGACGGGCTTGCGGGCGTGGTGAAATTGGCATACACGCCGGCTTTAGGTGCCGGTGCTTGAGAGAGCGTGAGGGTTCGAGTCCCTCCGCCCGCACAACTCCTTCGGTGACCCGGTCAGAAGACCGAATAACCGCCGTCCATCACCAGCGTCTGCCCGGTGAAATAGCCCGAACCGGGCCCGGCCAGCCATACCGCCATCGCCTCGTAGTCCTGCGGTGTGCCCCAGCGCCGCAACGGGACCCTGGGCAGGATCTTGGACTTCGCGGCGGGGGAGTCGAGCAGGCCCTCGGTCATGGCGGCCTCGGTCCAGCCCGGCACGATCGCGTTGACGCGGATTCGCTCCCGGGCCAGTTCCACCGCCAGGCCGCGCGCCATCGCGGTCAGCCCCGCCTTGGCCGCCGCGTAATGGATGTTGAACGCCAGGCCGTCGGTCATCGACACACTGCTGGTGAACACGATGGACCCGGATCGGCGGGCTTTCATATGCCCGGCCACCGCGCGGACGGTGAAGAACTGCCCGTCGAGGTTGACCGACATCACCCGTCGCCACTCCTCGGTCGACATGGTGTCTATGGGCGCGGGACGCCCGGGTACCCCGGCGTTGGCGAAACAGGAGTCGATCTGGCCGAAGGTCTCCAGGGTGTGGGCGACTCCCGCCGCGACGGCGTCCTCATCGCTGACATCGACCCGGAAAGCGGCGACCGGTGCGCCGGAAACGCCGGCCCTCAACTCGGCCACCGCGGCGTCGTTATTGGCGATGTTGGTGCCCCAGATGGCGACGGTGGCACCGGCGTTGTGCAATCCGCGGGCCATGCCGAGTCCGATTCCGCTGTTACCGCCGGTCACCAAGGCGACATGCCCGGTGAGGTCATGCCATTCGTTCATCGCCGCCGCTCCCTAAATCATGTCTCTGGCGGTCAGCCACCGCATGATCGGCCATCCGGCGAACACCGGCAGCCACACCGTGAGCACCCGGTAGAGCAGCACGGACGGCACGGCGATGGCGGTCGGCACCCCGAAGGCGGCCAGTCCGCCGATCAGGGCGGCCTCCACCGCGCCGACGCCGCCGGGCGTGGGGGCGGCCGACGCAAGTGTCCCGCCGACCATTGTCACCACGGTCACCGTGACGAACGTGGTTCCCCCGCCGAACGCCTCGATACTGCACCAGAGCGTGAAAGCCATACCCAGAGTGGTTGTGGCGCAACCTAACACGATGATCGCGAAGCGTTTGGGCTCACGGACCAGTTCGACCAGATCGCCGCCGACTTCATTGATCTTGGGCCGCACGGCGGTTTCCAGCCAGTGCCGCAACTTCGGCACGAACAAAAATGTCCCCACCAAGCCGAGGGCCAGGCCGCCGATGAGGTAGAGCAGGGTCAGCTTCGGGACGAACTTCGACAGGTCCGCCGAGGCGCCGGCGGCGACGCTGAAGAAGATCAGCAGCGCGACGTGGGTGATCACCTGCACCGCCTGCTGGACCGCCACCGCGGCGGTGGCCCGCACGGTGCCCAGCCCGGCCTTCTGCAGGAACCGGGTACTCAAGGCCAGTCCGCCGACCCCGGCCGGTGTCGTGGTGGCGGCGAAGGTGTTGGCGAACTGCATGATCACCAGATGCCGGAAGGAGACCACCTCGTTGGCGCAGGCCCACAGGCCCGCCGCCGCGCCGATATAGGTCGACGCCGACACGGCCAGTCCGAGCAGCGCCCACCACCAGTTGGCGTCGCGCAGTTCGCTGACGAAGGCCGGGACGGTGCTGATGAACGGGTAGGCGACGTAGACCAGGGCGACCAGCAGGACCAGCTGGATGACCTGCTTGCGGGTAAACCGGGTAATCGTCTCGGTCTGGATCGCGGCGGCGCCGGTCTGCAGTTTGACCTCATCGCGGGCGGCGGCCATCACGGTCTTGGGGTCGGTGAGGCTGCTGCGGATCCGGGCCGGCATCGCCGACCGGGTCAGCCGGCGCGAGGCGTCGAGCACCGTGTCGGCGCCGAGGGTCTCGATGGCCGCCCGCACCGCCGGCTCCGCGCCGAACCGGTCGGCCGTGGTGGCCAGCAGTTGGGCGACGTCGGACTGCAACTGTTCCTCGGAGGCGCCGTACTCGGAATTGCCGAATCCGCCGAACAGGGCCGTCCCGGCGTCGACGGTGATCTCGCTGGGCCGCAGGTCGCCGTGCGAGATCTGGTGGCGGTGCAGCACGCCGAGGGATTCCCACACCGCGCCGGCCGCGTCCGCATCGGTGAGATGGGCCAGTGCGGTCCCACGCGGCGGGGTGTGCGCGAACAGCGTCCAGCCGCGGTCCAGGGCAGCAACGCTGAGTGTGGTGGTGTTGGCGACGTCGAGGTCGCCGACGGCGATGGTCATCAGGGCGCGGTGTTCGACGGCGCGGTGCAGCGACATCTGCAGCGGTGCGGTTTCCTTGTCGCGCAGCACAAGCCAGCGCCAGAACTGTCGCAGGGCACCGCCGCTGCGCTGGTTGGGCCCGTACAGTTCGAGGATGGCGTCCCGGCCGGTCTGATCGGTGGCGGACAGTTCCAGCGGACCGCGCCCGGCGGGACGAATCACGGTCAAGGCATCGGTGACGAACCCGCGCCGGGCCAGCGCGCGGATCGCGCCGTCGAGTGGGACCTCCAGTGCCGGGGTGCCCACCACCAGCACCACCACCGCGCCGACGAACCAGCCGACCGCCAGGCCGAGCAGCGTGCGGGCCGGCACCACCGCGCTGACGATCAGGTGGATCGGGACGAAGGCCAGCAGCAGGCCCCACCACCAACGCCGCCACCGGGCCGGCAACCATGGGCCCGAGACCGTCAGCACCGCCGCAAGCAGGGCGATCCAGCGGGGGTCGTCGAGGAACTGGGACAGCGTTGTCGACAGCCGATCGGAGAGGTCGAAGTGCCAGCGCGGTGCGGTGATGCCCTCACCGGTGATCGACAGCGACAGCACCGCGATGAAACCGGCCGCCCCGTAGGCGCCGAGCAGCTTCCACTGCCGGCCGGCGATCAGGCCGATCAGGATCACGAACGGCAGCGCGACGATCGCGATGCCGTAGGCCAGGTAGACCAGGTTGGACTGGGTGGGGGTCAGCACACCCACGATGCGCGAGATGGACTTCTCCAGCCCGACCCAGTCGCTGCGGGTGATGATCGAACTGAAGATCACCAGGCCCAGGAACAGCCCGGCCAGGGCCACCCGGACGATATCGGTGGTGCGGCGGGTCAGTGGTTGCAGCAGATCACCGGAAACGGTGACCTCATGTCCGTCAACTCGCACGGCTAGAACCTACGTCAGAGGACGCCGACCCAGCCCGGTAGCGCGGGATCACCCGGCCGGCGGCAGGGCGGCCGGCGGGTACATGACCGGCTCGGGATCCGGGGCCGGCGCCACCCCGTCGCGCTGGTCGGGTGGTACCTGACCCAGCAGGGCGCCGGTGAGCGCGCCGCCCTGGTACATCTCGTGCAGCCGCCGCAGGAAGGCGATTCGTCCGGTTCCGGGGTCATCGGGCATGGGGCCGAGGCCGGGAGCGAGGGCACCTTCACCGGGTGCCGACGGAGCCTGGTTCAGGGCCAGCAGGTACTCGGGATTGAAGGCGCTCAGGCTGGGCAGCGCCGCCGGGGCCGGAGTTCCCGGAGCCATCGGGACCGGGTTCTGGCCCAGGATGAGGTTGGTCTCGTAGCCGGATAGGTCGGGCAGGCCGAACGGTCCGGTCTGCGCGCTCCCGGCCTGGGCGAGCGCAGTGCCGATACCGGCCAGTGCCGGGACGGGCACGGTGGTCGTGGTCGTGGCGGGACCGGGTTCGGCGGGAGGAGGTTCGTCAGCGGCGGCCTCGGGCGCCGCCCAGACCAGGATGCCGATGGCGAGCAGTCCGCCGGGCAGTGTCCAGCGCCGAAACGGTGTCCGCCGTGCCTCAGGTCCCATGCTGGCGCCTACTTGCAGAGCTCGATGAGCTTCTTGGTGGTCTCGTCGGCCGCGGTGAGCCGGGCGGCCTGTTCCGGGTCGTCGTTGACCTGCCCGGCGAGGTAATACTGCGAGATGGTCTGCAATTGGTCGGCGAACGTCCGCAGCGGCTCGGCCAGTTCCGGCGGGGTGTTCGACGGCACGGTGTCCCGTAGGTAAGCGGCACCGCCGGCCATGGCGAGCCGGGCGTTGGCCGCGACGGCCTCCTGGGCGGCCGGATCGGGCCCGAGATCCTTACGGCTCTGGATCGCCACCCCCTTGCTCACCAGGACGAACGCGTCGCAGGCCGCAGCCTTGGGGTCGGCGGCCGCAGGATTGCCGACCGGCTCGGGCGTCGGCGCTGGCTTGAGTAGCGCCCACCCTGCGGCACCGGCCGCCAGCAGTGAGATCACCGTCGCCACAGCGCCCAGC
>JBFYOR010000395.1:0-5874 GCA_041303695.1 Mycobacterium sp.
GTCAGCCTGGGCAAGCGCAAGGGGAAGATCGTGGTCGAGTTCGGCTCGGTGGAGGATCTTCAGCGGATTGTGGGTCTGATGGACCCCTCCATCGCGAAGTAGCACCAGCCAGTGACACCAGGCCGTTACGTCACTGTGACAGTTGGGCCGACCGGACCACCCGGTTCCGGGCGCCGATTATGAATCACGCACGGGGACAACAGGTTTCACGCTCAGGCCGGGCCGGGGCAGGCGCTTCGACGGATACCGGCCGCAGATCGGACAGCTCTCCTATTCTGGGACTGCGGTGCGGGTCTGCACCGCGGGAAAGCCGGGGAGAATAGTGTCCGCTCGCATCAGACCGCTACGGCTCGAGGGATTCGAGCAGTTGCCCAAACATGCCCGGCGGTGCGTGTTCTGGGAGGTCGACCCCCAGACGTTGCGGGGCGCGAGTCTGCCCGACCCGGAATTCGAGAAAGAAGCGTGGCTGTCGATGGTCATGCTCGAGTGGGGGTCCTGCGGGCAGGTCGCCATCGCCAGCACCGACGATGGTGCCGGAGATCCGGCAGAGGATGCCGACCAACCGTGCCTGGGGTACGTCCTCTACGCCCCGCCGCGCGCCGTGCCGCGAGCCCAGCGGTTTCCCACCGGACCGGTTAGTGCGGACGCGGTCCTGCTGACCTCAATGGGTGTCGAGCCGGGCCAGCCTGACGGTCTCGCGACCATGCTGATCGCGCAGGTCGTCAGCGAGTTGGTCAGGCGTGGAGTGCGGGCGCTGGAGGCCTATGGCCGAACCTCGGATGCCGCCGGCCTGTTGGAGAGCGGCGGCGTCGACCCTGATCTGCAGCCGGCGATCGAGTCGCTGGGGGACTGCTCGTTCGAGGTGTGCATGATCGACGCGGAATTTCTGCAGGACGTCGGGTTCACCGTCGTCGCCCCGCACCGCTACTTTCCGCGGTTGCGTCTGGAACTCGACAAGGGGCTCGGCTGGAAGGCCGAGGTCGAGGCAGCTCTGGAGCGATTGCTGGACAGCGCGCAGCTGGAACAGCCGGTTGGCACCGCCGCCCGCTGACCAACGGACCCGATTCAGGCCGGCCGGCCCTGCTCGACGGACTGCTCATGGGCCAGCAGCTCGGCGAAGGTGAACGTCCCGGTGGGCCGATCGTTCTTGCCGAGCAGGTAGAGGCGTTTCACCGCGGCCAAGACCCCCTCGGCGATCGCATCCCGGCATTCCCGGGTCACCAGCATGGACTGGTCGTGCGGACTGGTGATGTAGCCGACGTCGACCTGGACCGTGGGCATGCGGGTGAGCCGTAACAGATCCCACGTCCGGCCATGTGTGCGGCAGTCCCGTAAACCGGTGCGCGCCACCACTTCCCGTTGAATGAAGTCCGCGAGGTTGCGCCCGATCGTCGATACCGACCCGTGCGGGCTACCGAAGTAGAACGAGGCGACGCCGCTAGCCGACGTGCTGGGTTGACGCTCGAACCGCAGGCTGATCATCAGGTCGGCGCCGACAGTATTGGCCGTCGCGGCCCGTTCGGAGTCGCCCGGGCTGTGGTTCACCGGTCGGGACAGAAAGGTCTCCATACCGATCGCCGTCATCCGGCCCTCAAGCCGACTGGCCAAGTCCCACAGGATGTCCGCTTCGCTCATCGGGCCCTGTGCGCCGTTCACGATCAGACCGCGGTCGCTGCCGCCGCGGCCTGGGTCGATGATGATCCGTTTGCCGGACAGCCGCGGCCCGGACAGCCGCACATGTTCCTCCTCGCGGATGGCGTGCAGCGAGCCGCCGGTGACGCGGGAACCCAGAAAGTACAACGAGCGCAACGTTTCCGGCCCGCAGATCCCGTCCGGCGCCAAACCGTACTCGCGCTGGTAGGACATCAGGCCGTTATGTGTCTGCAGACCGAAGTAGCCGTCCACCAGTGCCGTGTAGAACCCGAGGTCTTGTAGCCGCGCTTGCAGCGTCGCGACATCGTCGCCGTACATGGGTGCGCCGAACTGGTGCGCCAAGGTGCGCGCGCCCAGCCGGTACGACGCTTCTCGCAGCGCCCGATAGGTCGCCTCCCCGACGATTCCGTCGACCAGCAGTCCGCGCCGTTGCTGAAACGCCCGGACCGCGTGGTCGAGATCATCGTCGAAGTAGTCCAGTGCCACCTGCTTGCCGGTGGTGAGGTGGTCGTCGGGGTTGTCCAGCAATCCCAGAGCGCCGAGCGCGGAGCGGATCTCGACTACCGCACCCCCGCGGTCGCCCCGGGACAAGGTATCGCCGGCCACCCGTTCCGGCCCCCGGGCAGCATCGCTGTGGCCGGGGCCGAGACTCGACATGACAAGGATTGTCGCAGAAGATCCGCGTTTTCAGGAAACTGCTCGCCCGGTACCGGGGGTAACGAATTCGTCTCTGCCGGCCGCCCACTGGGCGACCCGCCGAACAGCTAAAGGAACTCGGCGAGTTCCCGCAGCAACGCGGGTTTGCTCTTGGCGCCGACGATGCGCTTCACCGGCCGACCGTTCTTGAACAGAATCAGGGTCGGGATCGAGACCACCTGGAAGTCGCGCGCGGTCCCGGGGTTGGCGTCGACGTCGACCTTGGCCACCGTCAGCGTTCCGGCCTTCTCCTTGGAGATCTCGTCGAGCACCGGCGCCACCATCCGGCACGGCCCGCACCACTCCGCCCAGAAGTCCACCAGAACCGGTGTTGTGCTGGTCAGTACGGTGTCGGCGAAGTTGGCATCAGTGGCGGTCACCGTGCTCATTGCGGGGCTCCAATCATCGTGGCGGCAGCCGTGTCATGGACCTCGGCCAGCCAGCGTTCGGCGTCGATCGCGGCCGCGCACCCGCTTCCCGCGGCGGTGATGGCCTGGCGGTAGGTGTGGTCCACCAGATCACCGGCGGCGAACACGCCGGCCAGTGAGGTAGCGGTGCTGCCGTCCTGAACCAGCACGTAGCCCTCCGGGTCCACATCGACCATGCCCCGGACCAACTCCGAGCGGGGATCGTGCCCGATGGCGACGAAGACGCCGGTGACGGCGAGGGTGGAGTCTTCCCCGGTGATGGTGTTGCGGATCCGCAACCCGGTCACCGTGGTGTCGCCCTCAACGCCGAGCACCGCGGTGTTGGTCAGGAAGGTGATCTTGTCGTTGCTCCGGGCGCGCTCCAGCATGATCTTGGAGGCCCGGAACTCGTCGCGCCGGTGCACGATCGTGACGCTGCGGGCGAACTTGGTGAGGAAGGTGGCTTCCTCCATCGCCGAATCGCCGCCGCCGATCACCGCGATGTCCTGGTTCTTGAAGAAGAACCCGTCGCAGGTGGCGCATGCGCTGACGCCACGCCCGAGCAGTTCCTGCTCCCCGGGGACGCCCAGGTAGCGCGCGGCCGCACCCATCGCCAGGATCACCGATCGGGCCCGGTGGGTCTCGCCGCCGGCCGTCACGACCTCTTTGATCGGGCCGGCCAGCGAAACCGACTCGACATCCTCCATCTGCAGGTCCGCGCCGAACCGCAAAGCCTGTTCCCGCATCTCGTCCATCAGTTCCGGGCCTTGTATCCCGGCGCGAAAGCCGGGGTAGTTCTCCACCTCGGTGGTGGTCATCAGGGCACCGCCGAACGATGTGCCCTCGAAGACCAGCGGTTTGAGTTCTGCACGTGCGGTGTAGATGGCAGCGGTGTAGCCGGCCGGGCCGGATCCGATGACGATCACGTCATGCAGGGGGGTTTGGTCAGCCATACCGGCCTTTCTGGGCAGCGCATAGTCACAGTCAACAAACGTTCGACGTCCACCAACGTCAACCATCAGGGTAGGTGGGTATGTTCCCGGGTGTGCACCAAGGGCGGTGGTGTCAGCGTGGCCGGGCGGCAGAGGGGGTGACCGTTATCGAGCCGGCGCTGGTGGGCGTGCTGGTCGACGGCCCGAGTGTGGTCAGGCAGGCGGCTGATCCCACAGCGAGCGCACCGAGCACAGCCGCGGCGCCGAAAACACCGGCGACCAGGCGCCGGCGGTTGAGCGCCGGCCGGGCGGCATGGGCGGCCCCGCCGCTACCGGGTGATCCGGTGACGGTGTGCCGGTCCGAGCGGTGGTCCACCCGACCAGTGTGCCGCTCATCGGATCGCCGGGCAGCCCAGCAGCACCGCGAGCCGTGCGCGGGCCCGGGCACAGCGGCTTTTGACCGTTCCCTCCGCGATACCCAGTAGCGCGGCCGCGTCGGCGACCGAGTAGCCGTGCATATCGACGGCGATCACGGCGGCACGTTGGGTGGCTGGCAGTTGCATCAGTGCCTGCCGGACCACGATCGCGGTCTCCACCTCCGTGGCCCGGTCGGGAACCGGAACGCAATCATCGTCTTCGAGTGCGGTCGTCGGCCGGATCACGTTGCGGCGCAGGCGGTCCCGGCAGGCGTTTACCACGATACGGTGCAGCCAGCTGCCCACCGCCGCGTCGTTCCGGAAGGACCCGGCGCCGCGGTGCGCCGAGAGCATGGCCTCCTGGACGGCGTCGTCGGCGTCCTCGGCATTCTGGCTGCGTCGTCGGGCCAGGCGGTACAGCTGGGTGCGGTGCCGCCCGAACAGTTCCGCGAAGGCGTAGCGGTCGCCGTCGGCATGGGCGACGAGAAGGTCGGCGTCGGTGCGGACGGAAGCGCGGTCGGCGGCGGGTCGGGACACAGATCGGACGTTAGCCAGCCGGCGCCCGGCCGGCACTTCACCCCGGCAGCGGGGTTCAGGAGGCCGCGCGCACGCTGATTTCCGAGACGTCGGTGCGGCTCTTGCCGCTGACCTGGCCCAGGGTCGATATCCACACCAGCAGGTAGGACGTCGGCTCCGCGCCGGGCACCTCAATGGTGTTGGTGCCGGGCTTGAGCTGGGTGGGCCCGGCCAACAGCGTGGTGTCGTCGAGGCTCGCCGGGCTGGCGGTCTTCGCCGAACGGATCTGCACCTGGGTGCCGGTGCTGGACACCGCGACGGTCACGCTGCCCACCTCGGTGGCCGTGGGCAGCTGCAACATCAGCCCGACCCCGTTCTTGAAGTTCGGGAACGGGACGGTGTCGGTATAGGTGTCGGTCGGCCAGACGGTGGTCGGATCGCCGTCGATGGCCAACTCTGCCAACTCCGGCGCGTCGGCGCCGCCCTCGGGCGAGAACACCGTCGCAGCAACGGGTTTGACGACCCCGCCGGTCGGCTCAGCGCCGGCCGACGTGGTTGTGGTGTTCAGCCCCAGCCGTTCGCCCTTGATTCCGCCGCCGGTGTCACCGAAGAGACGCCCGAGCAACGAGGCCATCACGACCAGTGCGATGACCAGGATGGCGGCGGCGATACCACCCCCGATGAGCAGGTTGCGCCGGCGCAGGGCCTGGGCATCCGGGTCCTGGTCGCGAGGGGCCGCGGCCGGCGGCGGGGGAGCGGACCGGGTCACCGGTTCGATGAGATCGGTGCGGTCGGCGGCGGCCGTGGCCTGCTGGAGCAGATGCAGCAGGGTCGGCGCGGTACTGATCCCACCATTGGGTTCGACCGCGCGCACCGCCGCCGCGGAAATCTGGAAGGGGATGGCGTCGTTGATGGCGCGCGGTTCGACCGGCTCCCCGGCCGGACCGGTGTCCGCCGGCCGCAGCCCGCTCGGAAAACCGGACTCCGGCAGCGGCCAGCGGTCGACGAGCAGCGCATACAGGGCCGCGCCGATACCGCGGATATCGCCGGCGGGCGTGGCGTCGGCGAGGGTGGCCGGGAAGGCGAGCGTCACATCGCCATCGATGCTGACCCGGATCCGGCTGGGGTGATCGATCGACAGGGCCACCCCGGCCCGGTGGGCTTCGTCGGCAGCGGCGGCCAGCGACTGGATCGCCCGCGCGCCGCCCAGGGCCGACGGGGAGGTACCGGCCACTTCCTTCAGCGAGCCGCCGC
>JBFYOR010000396.1:0-11044 GCA_041303695.1 Mycobacterium sp.
GTATTGACGTCGTCTGCGGTTAGATTCACACGGCGCAAGTCGATGGGCGCGATTCCCTGATCACCCGCAGTGACTGGGCGGGGCTGGAGAAGTCGATCTCCCGGATCGTCGGGGTGCTGACCCCGGCCCGTTCTCTGCTCGGCCTGTCCGTCGGCTGGTTCGTCGGGGCGTTGGTGGTCCTGGTGGTGGGCTCGCACTGGCAGGGCAGGTTCTGTGCGAGTTTGTGTCTGCTCGCGGGAGGGGAAGTGCGCGGATTTGGCCGAAGCGGGCCGCTGACCTAGTATTGGGGGGTTGCCTCGGGCAGACCTCGGCCGACTTGCGATTCGATTCCAAGCCGGCCCTGCGTGCCCTGGGGTTACGAAGACCACGCACGACGGGTTCGCTTCGGCTTGCGCCGAAGGTTGTCCCGCGCGTGCACAACGACAGGGAGATCTGGTGATTCAGCAGGAATCGCGACTCAAGGTTGCCGACAACACCGGCGCCAAGGAGATCTTGTGCATCCGGGTGCTCGGCGGCTCGGGTCGGCGCTACGCCGGAATCGGCGACATCATCGTGGCGACCGTCAAGGACGCGATCCCAGGCGGCAACGTCAAGCGCGGCGACGTGGTCAAGGCCGTGGTGGTGCGCACCGTCAAAGAACGCCGCCGCCCGGACGGCAGCTACATCAAGTTCGACGAGAACGCCGCCGTCATCATCAAGCCCGACAACGACCCGCGCGGTACCCGCATCTTCGGCCCGGTCGGCCGCGAGCTGCGTGAGAAGAAATTCATGAAGATCGTCTCGCTCGCCCCGGAGGTGTTGTAAGTGAAGGTCCACAAGGGCGATACGGTGCTGGTCATCGCCGGTAAAGACAAGGGCGCCAAGGGCAAGGTCCTCAAGTCCTTCCCGGAGCGCAACCGCGTCCTCGTCGAGGGCGTCAACCGGATCAAGAAGCACACCGCGCAGTCGGCCAACGAGCGTGGCGCCTCCTCCGGCGGGATCGTCACCCAGGAGGCCCCGATCCACGTCTCCAACGTGATGGTCGTCGACTCCGACGGCACGCCCACCCGCATCGGCTACCGCGTCGACGAGGAGTCCGGCAAGCGGGTTCGTATCTCCAAGCGCAACGGCAAGGACATCAGCAAGTCATGACAACAGCAGAGAAGGTGCAGCCCCGGCTGAAGCAGCGCTACCGCGCTGAGATCAAGGATGCGCTGAACAAAGAGTTCGACTACGCCAACGTGATGCAGATTCCCGGCGTGCTCAAGGTCGTCGTCAACATGGGCGTCGGCGACGCCGCCCGGGACGCCAAGCTGATCAACGGCGCCGTCAACGACCTGGCCCTGATCACCGGTCAGAAGCCGGAGATCCGCAAGGCCACCAAGTCCATCGCCCAGTTCAAGCTGCGTGAAGGCATGCCGATCGGCGCCCGGGTCACCCTGCGCGGCGACCGGATGTGGGAGTTCCTGGACCGTCTGGTCTCGATCGCTCTTCCCCGTATCCGCGACTTCCGGGGCCTGAGCCCCAAGCAGTTCGACGGCCACGGCAACTACACCTTCGGCCTGGCCGAGCAGTCGGTGTTCCACGAGATCGACGTGGATTCCATCGACCGGCCGCGCGGTATGGACATCACCGTCGTCACCTCGGCGACGAACGACGACGAGGGACGGGCGCTGTTGCGTGCCCTCGGCTTCCCATTCAAGGAGAAGTGACAGATGGCAAAGAAGGCATTGGTCAACAAGGCCAACAAGAAGCCGAAGTTCGCAGTACGGGCCTACACCCGCTGCAACAGGTGCGGCCGGCCGCATGCGGTCTACCGCAAGTTCGGCCTGTGCCGAATCTGCCTGCGCGAGATGGCGCACGCCGGCGAACTGCCCGGTGTGCAGAAGTCCAGCTGGTAACCAGACCCCTCTAGAACAGGTGCGCAGCAGGCCCACCCGGGAATTGACCCGGGCGGGAACCGCTGCGAGGAAGGTAGACAGGCCCAGTCATGACCATGACGGACCCCATCGCAGACTTTTTGACACGTCTGCGCAACGCCAACTCGGCGTATCACGACGAGGTGACCCTGCCGCACTCGAAGATCAAGGCCAATATCGCCGAGATCCTCAAGCGCGAGGGCTACATCACCGATTTCCACACCGAGGATGCTCGGGTTGGCAAGTCGCTGGTCGTCAAGCTCAAGTACGGACCCAACCGGGAGCGCAGCCTCGCCGGTCTGCGCCGGGTGTCCAAGCCCGGCCTGCGGGTCTATGCGAAATCCACCAATCTGCCGCGGGTGCTCGGTGGCCTGGGCGTGGCGATCATCTCCACGTCCTCCGGCCTGAGGACCGACCGCCAGGCGTCCCGCGAGGGCGTGGGCGGCGAAGTCCTCGCTTACGTGTGGTAGCGGGATAGGAAGAAGCAGAACTATGTCTCGTATTGGTAAGCAACCGGTCCCCGTTCCCAGCGGCGTGGACGTGACGATCGACGGCCAGAACGTGTCGGTCAAGGGTCCCAAGGGCGCCCTCGCACTGGCGGTCGCCGAGCCGATCACGGTGGCCCGCAACGACGACGGCGCGATCGTGGTCGCCCGGCCCGACGACGAGCGGCGAAGCCGTTCGCTGCACGGGCTGTCGCGCACCCTGGTGGCCAATCTGATCACCGGTGTCACCGAGGGCTACACCACCAAGATGGAGATCTTCGGCGTCGGCTACCGGGTGCAGCAGAAGGGCGCCAACCTCGAGTTCGCCCTCGGCTTCAGCCACCCGGTCATCATCGAACCGCCCGACGGCATCACCTTCGCGGTGGAGAGCCCGACGAAGTTCTCGGTCGCCGGGATCGACAAGCAAAAGGTCGGCCAGATTTCGGCGGTCATCCGCCGCCTGCGCCGCCCCGACCCCTACAAGGGCAAGGGCGTGCGTTACCAGGGTGAGCAGATCCGCCGCAAGGTCGGAAAGACAGGTAAGTAGAGATGGCTCAGACACAAACCGTTGACCGCACACCGGTCGGCACCACACCATCAGCCGGCCGCCGGGTCGCGCGGCTGCGCCGCCACGTCCGGCTGCGCAAGAAGGTCGTCGGCACCCCGGCACGCCCGCGGCTGGTGGTCAACCGGTCGTCGCGGCACATCCACGTGCAGCTGGTCGATGACTCCACCGGCACCACCATCGCCGCGGCGTCCTCCATCGAGGCCGACGTTCGTGCGGTCGAGGGTGACAAGAAGGCCCGCAGCGTGCGGGTCGGTCAGCTGATCGCCGCGCGCGCCAAAGCGGCCGGCATCGACACCATCGTCTTCGACCGTGGCGGCAACACCTACGGCGGGCGCATCGCGGCACTGGCCGACGCCGCTCGCGAGAACGGACTCACATTCTGATGACGGACAACGTTCTGATGACCAACGGAAGGACCGCATAATGGCGGACCAGACTTCTGCCGCTCCGGCGGCGGACGCGGCGCCCAGCACCGGCGGGCCGTCGGCGGGCACCCGTACCGATGAGCAGCGCGGCGGCGACCGCGGTGGACGTGGCCGGCGCGACGATCGCGGCGACCGTGGTGGACGCGGCGGCCGCGACGGTGGCGAGAAGAGCCAGTACCTCGAGCGCGTGGTGACGATCAACCGCGTTTCCAAGGTGGTCAAGGGTGGCCGTCGATTCAGCTTCACCGCCCTGGTGATCGTCGGGGATGGTCACGGCATGGTCGGTGTCGGTTACGGCAAGGCCAAAGAGGTGCCTGCCGCGATCGCCAAGGGTGTCGAGGAGGCGCGCAAGAATTTCTTCCGCGTCCCGATGATCGGCTCCACCGTCACCCACCCGGTGCAGGGCGAGGCGGCGGCCGGTGTGGTCATGCTGCGTCCGGCCAGCCCCGGTACCGGTGTCATCGCCGGCGGTGCGGTGCGTGCGGTGCTGGAATGCGCCGGTGTGCACGATGTGCTGGCCAAGTCGCTGGGCAGTGACAACGCGATCAACGTGGTGCATGCCACGGTTGCCGCGCTGAAGATGTTGCAGCGCCCGGAGGAGGTGGCCGCACGTCGCGGCCTGCCGATCGAGGACGTTGCGCCGGCGGGCATGCTGCGGGCGCGCCGGGAGAGCGAAGCGGCTGTCGCGGCCGCCGCGCGTGAAGGAAGCGCATAGCCATGGCTCAGAACGAATCGACACAGCTCAAGATCACTCAGGTGCGCGGCACCGTGGGCGCCCGCTGGAAGCAGCGGGAGAGCCTTCGGACGCTGGGTCTGCGCAAGATCAGGCAGTCGGTGGTCCGCGACGACAACCCGCAGACCCGCGGTCTGATCAAGGTCGTGCATCACCTCGTGGAAGTTGAGGAAGTGTGACATGACGATCAAACTGCACGACCTGCGTCCGGCTAAGGGCGAGAAGAAGAAGAAGACCCGCGTCGGCCGCGGCGAGGGCTCCAAGGGCAAGACCGCCGGCCGCGGTACCAAGGGCACCGGGGCGCGCAAGAACGTGCCGGTGGGCTTCGAGGGCGGGCAGATGCCGATCCATATGCGGCTGCCCAAGCTCAAGGGTTTCAAGAACCGGTTCCGCACCGCCTATGAGGTGGTCAACGTCGGCGATATCAACCGGCTGTTCCCGGCCGGCGGAGACGTCACCCTCGAGGACCTGATCGCCAAGGGCGCAGTCCGGAAGAACACCCTGGTGAAGGTTCTCGGCGACGGCAAGCTGACGGTCAAGGTCAACGTGACCGCGCACAAGTTCAGCGGCAGCGCCCGCGAGGCGATCACCGCAGCAGGTGGGTCGGCTACCGAGCTGTAACCCCCCCGCGAACAGACGCAAAAGCCCCCGCACGCCCGGCGTGTCGGGGGCTTTTGCGTCTGCTCGCCCAGGAGTCGGTGACCGGTAGCCTCGGTGACATGCTCTCCTTCCTTCCCGGTGTCCCTGACGATCTGCGCGGCCTCATCAAGACGGGTGCCAGCCGGATCGACACCGCCCGTCACCACGGCGTGCCGCAAGGCTGCATCCTCGAACTGGACCTGCAGTCAATGCCGCCGGAGACCGCGGGCTTCGACCCGCTGAGATTGGTCACCGGAGCGGGCCGGCCGATGCTGCTGCGCGACGCCGTCGCGGCCATCCATCGCGCCGCCGAGGATGACCGGGTCGCAGGAATGATTGCCCGGGTGCAGCTTTCGGCCGCGCCACCGGCGGCGGTGCAGGAACTGCGGGACGCGGTGGCCGTGTTCACCGCGGCCAAGCCGTCACTGGCGTGGGCCGAGACCTTTCCCGGCACGCTGTCCTACTACCTGGCATCGGCATTCGGCGAGGTGTGGATGGCGCCGTCCGGGACGGTCGGGCTGATCGGCTTCGCCACCAACGCGCTGTTCCTGCGCGACGCCCTGGACAAGGCCGGGATCGAGGCACAGTTCGTGGCCCGCGGGGAGTACAAGTCGGCGGCCAATCTGTTCACCCAGGCCCGCTACACCGATCCCCACCGGGAGGCCGACACCCGTCTGGTCGACAGCCTGCATTCCCAGGTGTGGGAGGGGATCGCCGAGTCCCGCCGGGTGGAGTCCGCCGCCCTGGACGCACTGGCCGACCGGGCACCGCTGCTGCGCGACGACGCCGTCGGCGCCCGCCTGGTCGACCGGATCGGATTCCGCGACGAGGCCTACCGCCGGATCGCTGAACTCTCCGGCTCCGCGGCTATGAAGGCCCCCGACGCGGATCCCGATTCGGACGACGCGCCGAAGCGGATGTTCCTGTCCCGCTACGCCCAGACCCGCAAGCAGGGACCCTCGTTGCCGGGGCGGTCCAAGAAGGCCACCATCGCCGTCGTCACCGTCGCCGGGCCGATCGTCAGCGGCCGGGGCGGCCCGCAGGCGCTGCCACTGTCCCGGTCCAGTGCGGGCGCTGACACCATCGCCGCGGCCCTGCGCGAGGCCGCCGCCGACGAGGACGTCACAGCGGTGGTGCTACGGGTCGACAGCCCCGGCGGGTCGGTCAACGGTTCGGAGACGATCTGGCGGGAGGTGTGCCGGATCCGTGAGGCCGGTAAGCCGGTGGTGGCCTCGATGGGCGCGGTCGCCGCATCCGGCGGCTACTACGTCTCGATGTCCGCTGATGCGATCCTCGCCAGCCCGGGGACCATCACCGGCTCGATCGGCGTGGTGACCGGCAAGCTGGTCACCCGGGAACTCAAGGAGCGTCTGGGTGTCGGCTCGGACACCGTGCGCACCAACGCCAACGCCGACGCCTGGTCGGCCAATTCCCCGTTCACTCCCGAGCAGCAGGCCATGGTGGCGGCCGAGGCGGACCTGTTCTACGACGACTTCGTTCAGCGGGTCGCGCAGGCCCGAAAGCTGCCGGTCGCCGACGTCGAGGCCGTCGCCCGGGGCCGGGTCTGGACCGGGGCCGACGCGCTGGAGCGCGGGTTGGTCGACGAACTCGGCGGATTGCGCGCGGCGGTGCGCCGGGCGAAGGTGCTGGCCGGTCTGGATGCCGATACCCCGGTGCGCCTGGTCGGCTACCCCGGATCGTCGGTGCGGGACTACCTGCGGCCCAAGACATCCTCGCAACCGGCGGCGGCGTCAACCTCCGATGCCGTCGGCGCCCTGCTCGTCGGTGCGGTGCTCGGCTGGCTCGACGGGCAGCGGCCCGTCCACGCAACCAGCGCGCTGTGGCTGGGGGACTGGCGGTTCTGAGCTGTCCTCAGCGGGTGGCGCTGAGGTAGACGATCTCGCCGAGGGGGTCGTAGTCGGCGCTGTCCGGTAACGGCAGGCCGTGCCGGGTGAGCAGGTCCCCACCGGGCTCGCCGGTGACCTGCCAGCCGCCGGAACGCAGATAGTCCATGACGTTGTTTCGTGGACCGGAGTAGATCAGGGCGGGCATGTCGAGGTCCAGGCCCTGCTCGCGCAGGTGCGCTGCCATCTCCTTGGCCGGCCCGGCGTCGAAGTCGACGATGCCGGGAACGTACTCGGTCGCCAGGGTGCTGCCCGGGGCGCTCAGGTCGGCGATGGTGTCCAGCAGCCGGTCCTGGGCATCTGGTGGCAGGTAGATCAGCAGACCTTCGGCCAGCCACGCGGTCGGGGCGGACGGGTCGAATCCGGCCGCCCGCAGTGCGGCCGGCCAGTCCCCGCGCAGATCAATGCCGACGGTGCGCAGCGTGGCGGTGGGCTGCGCGTCCAGACGGGCCATCGTGGCGGCTTTGAAGGCGATGACGGCGGGCTGGTCGATCTCGTAGACCACGCTGCCCGACGGCCACCCCAGGCGGTAGGCCCGCGAGTCCAGCCCCGAGGCCAGGATCACCGCCTGGCGTATCCCGCCGGCGGTGGCCCCGGCGAAGTACTCGTCGAAGAACCTGGTGCGCACCGCCATTCCGTCGATCATGGTCTGCACCCGTTGCGGGGTGACGTCGCCGAACGGGGAGGTCTGCAGGACCCCGTCCATCATGTCGATGAAGAATCTGATGCCCACCGCGCGGACCAGGGGTTCGGCGAACGGGTCGTCGATGATGCCGCGGTCATCCCGGGTCCCCATCGCCCGGGCCGCCGCCACCATGGTGGCCGTGGCCCCCACGCCGCCGGAAAGATCCCAGGTGTCGTCATCCGTGCGCGCCACTAGGCCTCCAGCCGATGTCGGGGTCAGCAAGTTTAACCACCGCGGGCCACGGCCGTGTTTGTCGAGCGGATTCCCGACCTGCCTGGGGTAACTGTTAGTCTCGTAGACTGTTCAAGCGTGCCTCGCGCGCGTTGACGAAGGATTACCCGAACGCTGGCCAGACCAGCCCCATCGGCACACCCAGACTCCAGTCCGGCTGCCCAGGAGGAAGAGTGCTCTCGGCTTTCATCTCGTCGCTGCGGACGGCCGATCTGAGGCGGAAAATCCTCTTCACCCTGGCCATCGTCATCCTCTACCGGGTCGGCGCCGCGCTGCCGTCCCCGGGCGTGAACTACAAGAACATCCAGCAGTGCATCGAAGAGGTCAGCGGCGGCGCCGGTGCGCAGATCTACTCGCTGATCAACCTGTTCTCCGGCGGCGCGCTACTGCAGTTGTCCATCTTCGCCGTGGGTGTGATGCCCTACATCACCGCGAGCATCATCGTGCAGCTGCTGACCGTGGTCATCCCTCGGTTCGAGGAGCTGCGAAAAGAAGGACAGGCCGGTCAGGCCAAGATGACGCAGTACACGCGTTATCTGTCGATCGCGCTGGCGATCCTGCAGGCCACCAGCATCGTGGCGCTGGCCGCCAACGGTGGGCTGCTGCAGGGCTGCTCGCTGGACATCATCGAAGACCAGGGCATCTTCCCCCTGGTCGTCATCGTGCTGGTGATGACGGCCGGCGCCGCCCTGGTGATGTGGATGGGTGAGCTGGTCACCGAGCGCGGTATCGGCAACGGCATGTCGCTGCTGATCTTCGCCGGTATCGCGGCCCGTATCCCGGCCGAGGGCAAGTCGATCCTGGACAGCCGTGGCGGCATGGTCTTCGCCGCGGTGTGCGTGGCCACCCTGCTGATCATCATCGGCGTGGTGTTCGTCGAGCAGGGCCAGCGCCGCATCCCGGTGCAGTACGCCAAGCGCATGGTCGGCCGCAAGATGTACGGCGGTACCTCGACCTACCTGCCGCTGAAGGTCAACCAGGCCGGCGTCATCCCGGTCATCTTCGCCTCGTCGCTGATCTACATCCCGCAGCTGATCACCCAGTTGATCCAGAGTGGGCGCAGCGAGCCGAGTAACGGTTGGTGGGACCGGTTCGTCGCCGACCACCTCACCAACCCCGCCGACCCGGCCTACGTCGCCTTCTACTTCGGTCTGATCATCTTCTTCACGTACTTCTACGTGTCGATCACGTTCAACCCCGAAGAGCGTGCCGACGAGATGAAGAAGTTCGGCGGCTTCATCCCCGGCATCCGGCCCGGCAAGCCCACCGCCGACTACCTGAGCTACGTGCTGAACCGGATCACCCTGCCGGGCTCGATCTACCTGGGCGTCATCGCCGTCTTGCCGAACTTGTTCCTCCAGGCCGGCAGCGGCGGTAGCGTGCAGAACCTGCCGTTCGGCGGCACTGCGGTCCTGATCATGATCGGTGTCGGCCTCGACACGGTGAAGCAGATCGAGAGCCAGTTGATGCAGCGCAACTACGAAGGGTTCCTGAAGTGAGAATCGTCCTGCTGGGCCCGCCGGGGGCGGGCAAGGGCACGCAGGCGGAGCAGCTGGCGGAGAAACTGGGCGTACCCCACATCTCCACCGGTGACCTGTTCCGGCACAACATCAGTCAGGGCACCCCGCTGGGCATTCGCGCCAAGGAATACCTGGACCTCGGTGAACTGGTGCCCACGAGCCTGACCAACGAACTGGTCGACGACCGGCTCAACGCCGACGACGTGGCCGGCGGTTTCATCCTGGACGGATTCCCACGCACGGTAGACCAGGCCGAGGCGCTGCACGGCATGCTGGAACGCCGCGGCCTCCAACTCGACGCGGTGCTGGAATTTCGGGTGCCGGAGGACGTTCTGGTGGGCCGCCTGATGGGCCGTGGCCGCGCCGACGACACCGAGGACGTGATCCGCAACCGTTTCCGGGTATATCGCGACGAGACCGCACCCCTGCTGGACTACTACAGCCACGAGTTGAAGACGGTCGACGCGGTCGGCACCCTCGACGAGGTGTTCGCGCGGGCGTTACAGGCCCTGGGCCGCTGACTCCCTGAATCCGTGATGGTGTCCCTGCCCGGCCTGCGTGGCCGTAAGACGGTGGACGCCCGCACGCCCGGAGAACTCGATGCGATGGCCGTCGCCGGCGGCGTCGTCGCCGACGCGTTGCGGGCTGTGCGCCAGGCCGCGGCAGTCGGGGTGTCCACCCTGGATCTCGACGCTATCGCCGAGACCGTCATCCGCGAAGCGGGCGGCATCCCGTCGTTCCTGGGTTACCACGGCTTCCCGGCCAGTATCTGCTCGTCGGTGAACGACCGGGTGGTGCACGGTATCCCGTCCGCCGACGAAGTCCTCGTGTACGGCGATCTGGTGTCGATCGACTGCGGCGCCATCATCGACGGCTGGCACGGCGACGCGGCCGTCACCTTCGGGGTGGGCGCCCTGATCGAGGCCGACGAGGCGCTCTCGGCGGCCACCCGGTCGGCCATGGAGGCCGGTATCGCGGCCATGCTGCCCGGAAACCGGCTGACCGACGTGTCCCACGCCATCGAGAAGGGCACCCGGGCCGCCGAAGTCACCTACGGGCGCCGCTACGGGATCGTGGAGGGCTACGGCGGCCACGCCATCGGCCGGAGCATGCACATGGATCCGTTCCTGCCCAATGAGGGCGAACCCGGCCGCGGACCGTGGCTGGTGGCGGGTTCGGTGCTGGCCATCGAGCCGATGCTCACCCTGGGCACCACCCGCACCCGCATCCTCGAGGACGACTGGACCGTCGTGACCACCGACGGCTCCCGGGCCGCGCACTGGGAACACACCGTCGCGGTGACCGACGACGGACCCCGGATTCTGACGGTCTGACGCCGCTGCGATGAGTGCGGACAAGCGCGACCCCATCGCCGCCGCGCGATCCAACTGGGAGCAGGCCGGTTGGGGGGACGTCGCCGACGGCATGGTCGCGGTGACCTCGGTCATGCGGGCCCACCAGATCCTGCTGGCCCGGGTGGAGAATGCCCTGCGGCCCTACGACCTGAGCTTCTCCCGGTTCGAACTGCTGCGTCTGCTGGCCTTCAGTCGCGCCGGGGCGGTGCCGATCACCACCGCCTCCGACCGGTTGCAGGTGCACGTCACCAGCGTCACCCACGCCATCCGCCGACTGGAGGCGGACGGCCTGGTCAAACGCATCCCCCATCCCACCGACGGGCGGACCACCCTGGTCGAAATCACCGACCTGGGCCGTTCTACGGTCGAGGACGCCACCGTGACGCTGAACCGCCGGGTGTTCGCCGATATCGGGATGTCCCCCGAGCAGGCCCGCGCACTGGTGGCGTCGATTGAGACCCTGCGCCGTCACGCCGGCGACTTCTGAGGCCATACCCGAGGGGCCAGCAGACACAAGCTCGCACGAAAGCCCGCTGATGTGGGCGAGTTAGTGTCTGCTCGCGAGGGGAAGGGCGGGGCGGGGGGATTTAGCGCAGGGTCT
>JBFYOR010000397.1:0-2785 GCA_041303695.1 Mycobacterium sp.
CAGGGCAACGACGTCGGCTCCAGCTACCGCTCGGCAATCTTCTACCTCGACGACGATCAGAAGGCCGTCGCGCTGGACACCATCGCCGACGTCGACGCCTCCGGGGTATGGCCCGGGAAAGTCGTCACCGAGGTGGTCCCCGCAGCGGAGTTCTGGGAGGCCGAACCCGAGCATCAGGACTATCTGCTGCGAATCCCGAACGGCTACACCTGCCACTGGCCGCGGCCGGGCTGGACGTTGCCGCGCCGCGAAGCGGTGTAAAGCTGCCGCCACGGCTATCCACAATCACCCAACAAACGGACCGGCTTTGCGACTAGGGTCGGTGCGACTGTTTCGATTGAGGAGAAAAGATGCGTGTGGTCGCGTTCGCGCCGTCACTGAGTGCGGTCGAGGAGGACGCCGGCGGTGTCAACATCAAGGGCTTCCCGATGACGAGTTGTTACGTCAACAGCTTCCCGGCCCAGATCACCGTCCCGATGGTGGTGGCCGTCACCGCGCTCGGCGGCACCGACTACGACCCGGTCAAGTACATCGTCGCGACCTCGCCGGACGGCGAGCGGGTGGGCAGCCTGGAGTTCGGCTGGCACTGGCATGACAACCCGCCCACCCCGGTCAAGTTCCGGGTGTTCACCCAATACCTGCCGATGCGCGCCGAGACCGCCGGTGTCTACACCATCGGCCTGTACGACAGCCTCGAGGACACCGAGAGCGACGTCCTGTTCCCGCTGCCGGTGCTCAAAACCAATCCCCTTCTGCAGAACCGGATTCCGTAAGAATCCTTTCGATTTTCAGGGAGCACTTAAGAGATGGCCGAGAGCCCGCGCGCCGATGTGGTGGCCCAGCAGTACGAGAAGTGGCAGTATCCCGAGCCGATCCAGAACCTCGAGACCTGGCTGAGTAACAACTGGCAGTGGTTCGATCCCAGCCACGCCCACCGGATCCTGTGGCCGGACCGCCCGCAGACTCCTGATCTGGACATCCTGATCGCCGGGTGCGGCACCAACCAGGCGGCGGTGTTCGCCTACACGAACCGGGCGTCGAAGGTGGTGGCGATCGACGTCAGCCAGCCGTCGCTGGATCACTCGAAGTACCTCAAGGACAAGTACGCGCTGAAGAACCTCGAGTTGCATCTGCTGCCGGTCGAGGAAGTGCCGGCCCTTAACAGGGACTTCGACCTGGTTGTGTCGACCGGGGTGTTGCACCACCTGGCCGAGCCGAAGGCCGGCATGAAAGCCCTGGCCGAGGTCATGCGCCCGGACGGCGTCGCGGCGATCATGCTCTACGCCCGCTACGGCCGGGCCGGGGTCGAGCTGATGCAGGCGGTGTTCCGCGAGATGGGCCTGGAACAGGACGAGGAATCCCTGCAGATGGTCAAGGCGGCGGTCGCGTCGCTGGCGCCGAGCCATCCGCTGCGCAGCTACATGTCGATCGCCCCGGATCTGAAGTTCGACGCCGGCATGGTGGACACCTTCCTGCACGGCCGCGACCGCAGCTACACCGTCGAAGACTGTCTGAATCTGGTCTCCTCGGCCGGACTGGTGTTCCAGGACTGGTTCCTGAAAACCTCCTACTACCCGCCGACGCTGACCGAGCCGTCCAACGAGTTCTACGCCGCGGTTGACCAGTTGCCGGCCGAGAAGATCTGGGCGGTGATGGAGCGGCTCAAGACGCTCAACGCCTGCCACTTCTTCCTGGCGACCCACCCGGAGCGGCCCGCGGACAGCTACCGCATCGACTTCTCGGCGAGCAACGCCCTGGACTACGTGCCGCTGATGCGGCTGCGCTGCGGCGTCAGCGCCGACGAGATCTACCGGCCGGGCTGGCGGATCAGCCTGGACCCGACGCATCTGGCCTTCGTCCAGCACGTCGACGGGGAGCGCTCGATCCGCGAGATCGCCGCCCGGGTCACTCAAAGCGGCGTGCTGGCCCGTGCCGATCAGGCCGAGTTGGAGTACATCGGCCTGGAGTTGTTCGAGGGCTTGTGGCGGGCGGACTTCATCGCGGTCAACCTCAGCGGGGCCACGCACTAGGGCAGAACCGCCATCACGGCGTCAGCCACATCAATCCGGGAAATGGGGTCGCCACCGTGCGCATCGTCACCTTCGCACCATCACTGACTGCGATCGAGGAGGAGGCCGGCGGGCTGTCCCTGCGGGGCTTTCCGATGACCAGCGGGTTCGTCGACGTCTTCCCCGCGGAGATCACCGTCAACATCGTCGTGGCGGTCTGCACGCTCAACGGCGACGAGTACGACCCGGTCCGCTACATCGTGGCCACCTCGCCGTCCGGCGAACGGCTGAGCACCATGCAGTTCGGCTGGCACTGGGACGACAACCCGGACGCCCCGATCAAGTACCGGGTGTTCGCCCAGCAGTTGCCGATCGTCATCGGCTCCGAGGGCACCTACACGCTGGCCCTGTGCGAGGACCCGGACGCGGCCGACGACGCCGCGGCGGTCTTCCCGCTGCAGATCTTCCGCAACCCGATGGCACCGCCGGCGGAGGATGCGCGGTACGGGAACCTGCCTGGCTGAAACGACGGTGCCGCACCGAACTAACTACAGAACAAGGCTAACTGAAGGACAAACGAATTCGACCCCCTCCCTAGGGCAGGGGGTCGAATTCGTGGGCGGTCCAAATCGTGGCCGCTGGCCACTCACCATGGACTCAAATCACATTACTGACCTCGCGCTGCGAGAACACACCGGTGTACCCCGATGGGTTCGGAGAATTCGGCAATTTAGCCACCAATGGTTTGAGAGGGGTCATCGGCTAGGTCGTTCCAT
>JBFYOR010000398.1:0-13290 GCA_041303695.1 Mycobacterium sp.
CGCCACCCTCACCGACAGCGGTGTCGAGGGCGCCATCGTCGGTAAGGCGCTCTACGCCGGCCGTTTCACCCTGCCCGAGGCGCTGGCCGCGGTGAGCCGCTGAGGTGGTTGACCTGGAGGCGCTCGTCGCCGAGGCTGCGGAAATCCTGGATCGGGCCGCGGTGCCGTTCGTCGCGGGGCACCGCGCGGACTCGGCGGTGCAGAAGAAGGGAAACGACTTCGCCACCGAGGTCGACCTCGCGCTGGAACGGCAGATCGGCGCCGACCTGATGTCGGCCACCGGAATCGGCGTGCACGGTGAGGAATTCGGTGGCGCCGACCTCGACGCGCCCCTGGTCTGGGTGCTCGACCCGATCGACGGCACCTTCAACTATGCGGCCGGCTCGCCTATGGCGGCCATTCTGCTCGGCCTTCTGCGCGACGGCGAACCGGTGGCCGGGCTGACCTGGATGCCGTTCACCGGACAGCGCTACACCGCGGTGGCCGACGGACCGCTCTACCTCAACGGTGCCGCACTACCGCCACTGCAGCCTGCCGATCTCGCCGATTCCATCGTCGGATTCGGCACCTTCAACGTTGAGTGGGGCGGGCGCTTTCCGGGGCGTTACCGGCTGGCGGTTCTCGAGAGTCTCAGCAGGGTCTCGTCGAAGCTGCGCATGCATGGTTCCACCGGTATCGACATGGCCTTCGTCGGTGCCGGAATACTTGGCGCGGCAGTCAGTTTCGGCGGCCATATCTGGGATCACGCCGCCGGGGTGGCGTTGGTCCGGGCCGCTGGTGGCACGGTCACCGATCTCGACGGCGGCCGGTGGAGCGTCGAGACCCGCTCCACGCTGACCGCCGCGCCGGGCGCCCACCGCCAAGTGCTGGAGATCCTGCGTGGCGTCGGGCCGACGGAGGAGTTTCGCTGATGGACCCCAGACAAGAACTTGCGGTGCGGGTGATTCCCTGTCTGGACGTCGACGCCGGCCGGGTGGTCAAGGGGGTGAACTTCGAGAACCTGCGCGACGCCGGCGACCCGGTGGAACTGGCCGCCGCCTACGACGCCGAGGGTGCCGACGAGCTCACCTTTCTGGACGTGACCGCGTCATCCTCGGGACGGGCGACCATGCTGGAGGTGGTGCGCCGCACCGCCGAGCAGGTCTTCATCCCGCTGACCGTCGGCGGCGGAGTTCGTTCGGTGGCCGATGTCGACGCGCTGCTGCGGGCCGGCGCGGACAAGGTATCGGTCAACACCGCCGCGATCGCCCGCCCGGAGTTGCTGGCCGAACTGGCCCGGCAATTCGGCTCGCAGTGCATCGTGCTGTCGGTGGACGCCCGCACGGTACCCCCGGGTGGCGCCGCGACGCCGTCCGGTTGGGAGGTCACCACCCACGGCGGCAGGCAGGGCACCGGGGTCGATGCGGTCGAATGGGCAAGGCGGGGAGCCGAACTCGGGGTGGGGGAGATCCTGCTGAACTCGATGGACGCCGACGGCACCAAGGCCGGATTCGACCTGGACATGCTGCGCGCGGTGCGCAAGGCCGTCACCGTTCCGGTGATCGCCAGCGGTGGGGCCGGGACCGTCGGGCATTTCGCGCCTGCGGTACAGGCTGGCGCGGATGCGGTGCTGGCCGCCAGTGTCTTTCACTTCGGCGAGCTGACGATCGGTGAGGTGAAGGCGGCCATGGCGGCAGAAGGGATCACCGTCCGATGAGCGTCAGCGAAGAGGACCAATCGGGAGTCCGTCCGATGAGCGTCAGCGAAGAGGACCAATCGGGCCAATCGGGAATCAGTGCTGTAATGCTCGACCCCGCTATCGCCAGGCGGCTCAAGCGAAACGCCGACGGACTGTTCGGCGTCGTCGCCCAGGAACGGGGTACCGGCGCCGTACTCATGGTGGCCTGGATGGACGACGAGGCCCTGGCGCGAACTTTGCAGACCCGGCAAGCGACCTACTTCTCCCGCTCCCGCGGCAGGCAGTGGGTCAAGGGCGAGACCTCCGGGCACACCCAGTACGTGCACTCGGTCGCGCTGGACTGCGACGGCGACACGGTGCTGCTGGTGGTCGACCAGACGGGCGCGGCCTGCCACACCGGCGAGCACAGCTGTTTCGATGCCGATGTGCTGCTGGCACCGGAAAAGTAGCCGCGGCGCTACCGGGACCGCAGCACGTCCAGCGCCCTATCGGCATGGGTGTCCATGTTGACCTCGCTGGAGATCACCTCGAGCACGGTGCCGTCGCTGTCGATGACGAAGGTGGTGCGCTTGACCGGCAGGAATTTGCCGAGCAGACCGCGCTTGACGCCGAACATCTCGGCCACCTTCCCGTCGGCGTCGGACAGCAGCGGGTAGTCGAAGCGCTGGGAGTCGGAGAACTTGGCCTGCTTGGCCACCGCATCGGTGCTGATGCCGACCCGCGAAGCGCCCACCGCGTCGAACTCGGTGGCGAGATCGCGAAAGTGGCAGGCCTCCTTGGTGCAGCCCGGAGTCATCGCCGCGGGATAGAAGAACAACACGATCGGTCCCTCGGCGAGCAGTCCGGACACCGAGCGCACGGTCCCGGTCTGGTCGGGCAACTCGAACTCGGGCACCCGGTCACCACGCTTGATCGCCTGTGTCATGACTGCCACGCTATCGCCGCCGCGCACCCGGGGAAAGCTCGGGCACAGGTCTGGGAGGATGTATCCCGTGAATTCCACGCCCACCACCACCCGGGACGAGTTCCGTGCGCTGGCCGCCGAGCACCGGGTGGTTCCGGTGACCCGCAAGGTGCTCGCCGACAGCGAGACCCCGCTGTCGGCCTACCGCAAGCTGGCCGCCGATCGGCCCGGGACGTTCCTGCTGGAGTCCGCTGAGAACGGCCGGTCCTGGTCGCGGTGGTCGTTCATCGGCGCCGGCTCCCCGTCGGCGCTGACAGTCCGGGACGGCCAGGCGGTGTGGCTGGGGGCGACCCCGAACGGCGCCCCGAGCGGCGGTGACCCGCTGGAGGCATTGCGGGCCACCATGGAACTGCTGTCCACCGGCCTCGCGGCGGCCGGCGGCGACGCCACCCCGCCGCTGTCGGGCGGACTGGTGGGGTTCCTCGCCTACGACTTCGTCCGCCGACTCGAGCGACTGCCGGCGCTGGCCGTCGACGACCTGGGACTGCCCGACATGCTGCTGCTGCTGGCCACCGACCTGGCTGCGGTCGACCACCACGAGGGCACCATCACCCTGATCGCCAACGCGGTCAACTGGGACGGCAGCGACGAACGCGTCGACGAGGCCTATGACGACGCCGTCGCACGCCTGGACGTGATGACCGCCGCCCTCGGACAGCCGCTGGGCTCCACGGTGGCGATGTTCAGCCGGCCGGAGGCGCAGCCCCGTGCCCAGCGCACCCTCGAGGAGTACGGCGCGGTGGTGGACCGGCTGGTGGCCGAGATCGAGGCCGGCGAGGCGTTCCAGGTGGTGCCGTCGCAGCGGTTCGAGATGGACACCGCCGCCGACCCCATCGACGTCTACCGGATGCTCCGGGTCACCAACCCCAGCCCGTACATGTACCTGATGCACATCCCGAACGGCGTTGGCGGAACTGCGTTCTCGATCGTCGGGTCGAGCCCCGAGGCGCTGGTCACCGTCTCGGACGGCTGGGCCAAGACGCACCCGATCGCCGGCACCCGGTGGCGCGGTCGCACCGAGGAAGAGGATCAGCTGCTGGAGAAGGAGTTGCTGTCCGACGAGAAGGAACGCGCCGAGCACCTGATGCTTGTCGACCTCGGCCGCAACGACCTCGGCCGGGTCTGTGTGCCGGGAACGGTGCGGGTCGAGGACTACAGCCACATCGAGCGTTACAGCCACGTCATGCACCTGGTCTCGACGGTGACCGGCCTGCTGGCGGCGGGCCGCACGGCCCTGGACGCGGTGACCGCCTGCTTCCCGGCCGGAACGCTCTCCGGTGCACCGAAGGTCCGGGCGATGGAGCTCATCGAAGAGATGGAACTGACCCGCCGCGGCCTCTACGGGGGAGTGGTCGGCTACCTCGACTTCGCCGGCAACGCCGACTTCGCGATCGCGATCCGCACCGCGCTGATGCGCGACGGCATCGCCTACGTCCAGGCCGGCGGCGGGGTGGTGGCCGATTCCAACGGCCCGTACGAGTACACCGAGGCGGCCAATAAGGCCAAGGCCGTGCTCTCTGCCATCGCCGCGGCCGAGACGTTGAGCGCACCGTGAGCGCCCGGTGATCCGGCTCGCGCAACTGCTGTTGCTGCTGTCCGCCGGCGGACTGTGGGTGGCCTCCCGGCTGACCTGGGTGACGGTGAGATCCGCCGACGGTCTGGGCCCCGATAGGACCATCAACCTCGACGGCGCGGCCTGGTCGAACGGGCTGGTGCCGATGGCGGTGCTGCTGCTGGCGGCCGCGTTGGCGGCGCTGGCGGTCCGAGGTTGGGCGCTGCGAGCCGTCGCGCTGCTGCTGGCGCTGGTGTGCGTCACGCTGGGCTATCTGGGCACCAGCCTGATCGTGATGCCCGACGTCGGCCCCCGCGGCGCGGAGGTCGCCGGGGTGGCGGTCTCGACCCTGGTGGGCAGCCAACGTCATCTTCCGGGCGCGGCGCTGACCCTGGTGGTTGCGGTCACCGCGTTGGTGGCTGCGGTCCTGCTGATGCGATCGGCGGTGTCGTCGGCCGATCAGGCTGCGCGTTACGCGGCACCCGGAGCGGCCGGCGCCGCGGCCGGGATGTCCGAGCGCAGCATGTGGGATGCGCTCGACGAGGGCCGCGACCCGACCGGAACCGACACCGAGGGCCGGTGACGGATGCGGGCCAGCGGGCGGCTACCCTTTGTCCGAGATTCACGTCATCGCCAGACACCGTTAGAGGGGACCCGGCTGTCATGACTTCGGCAACCGTGCTCGACTCCATTCTCGAGGGAGTCCGCACGGACGTTGCCGCTCGCGAGGCCATCGTGAGCATGGCGCAGATCAAAGCGGCCGCGGAGGCGGCACCATCGCCGCGCAACGCGATGGCGGCCCTGCGCGCCCCGGGTATCGCGGTGATCGCCGAGGTCAAGCGGGCCAGCCCGTCGCGGGGCCAGCTGGCACCCATCGCCGACCCTGCCGAGCTGGCACGGGCGTACCAGAACGGCGGCGCCCGGGTGATCAGCGTGCTGACCGAGGAGCGGCGCTTCCACGGCTCGCTGGCGGACCTCGACGCGGTCCGTGCGGCCGTCACCATTCCGGTGCTGCGCAAGGATTTCATCGTGCGGCCCTACCAGATTCACGAGGCCCGCGCCCACGGCGCCGACATGCTGCTGCTCATCGTGGCTGCCCTCGACCAGCAAGCACTGGTCTCGATGCTGGACCGCACCGAATCCCTCGGCATGACCGCACTGGTGGAGGTGCACACCGAGGAGGAGGCCGACCGGGCATTACAGGCCGGGGCCAAGGTGATCGGCGTCAACGCCAGGGATCTGAAAACTCTCGACGTGGACCGGGACTGCTTCGGGCGGATCGCCCCCGGCCTGCCGTCCGACATCATCCGGGTCGCTGAATCGGGAGTGCGCGGACCGGCCGATCTGCTCGCCTACGCGGGGGCCGGGGCCGATGCGGTCCTGGTCGGTGAAGGCCTGGTGACCAGCGGCGATCCGCGCACCGCGGTGGCCGACCTGGTGACCGCTGGGGCACATCCCTCGTGTCCGAAACCGGTACGCTGAGCCCGACACGCTCTCCACACCCTGACCATGGCTGATACCTCGATTCCAGACCTGCCCCGCGCCAGCACGGCGATCGCCGAACCGTCCGCGCACGAACCCGACGCGCGCGGTCACTTCGGCGTATTCGGCGGCCGCTACGTCGCCGAGGCGCTGATGGCCGTCATCGAAGAGGTCACCGCCGCCTACGAGAAGGCCCGCACCGACCGGACATTCCTCGACAAACTCGACGATCTGCAGACCCACTACGCCGGACGGCCATCGCCGCTGTACGAAGCCTCCCGCCTCAGTGCGCACGCCGGCGGTGCCCGGATCTTCCTCAAGCGCGAGGACCTCAACCACACCGGCTCGCACAAGATCAACAACGTCCTGGGTCAGGCCCTGTTGGCCCGGCAGATGGGCAAGACCCGGGTCATCGCGGAGACCGGCGCCGGCCAGCACGGCGTGGCCACCGCGACCGCCTGCGCGTTGCTGGGCCTGGATTGCGTGGTCTACATGGGCGCGGTCGACACTGCGCGCCAAGCCCTCAACGTCGCCCGGATGCGGCTTCTCGGCGCGGAAGTCGTTGCGGTGCAATCGGGCTCGAAAACCCTCAAGGACGCCGTCAACGAGGCGTTCCGGGACTGGGTGGCCCATGCCGACGACACCTACTACTGCTTCGGCACCGCAGCGGGGCCGCACCCCTTCCCGCTGATGGTGCGCGACTTCCAGCGGGTCATCGGACTGGAGACGCGCGCGCAGATCCTGGCCCAGACCGGCCGGCTGCCGGATGCCGTCACCGCCTGCGTGGGCGGGGGATCCAACGCGATCGGGATCTTCCACGCCTTCATCGACGACCCGGGTGTGCGACTGATCGGCTACGAGGCCGGCGGCGACGGTGTGGAGACCGGGCGCCACGCCGCCACCTTCGCCGGGGGATCGCCCGGAGCCTTCCAGGGGTCCTACTCGTATGTCATGCAGGACTCCGAGGGCCAAACCATCGAATCGCATTCGATTTCGGCCGGATTGGACTATCCCGGTGTGGGTCCGGAGCACGCGTTCCTCAAGGACCTCGGCCGCACCGAGTACCGGCCGATCACCGATACCCAGGCCATGGACGCGTTCCGGTTGCTGTGCCGGCTGGAGGGCATCATCCCGGCCATCGAGTCCGCCCACGCCGTGGCGGGCACGGTGGATCTTGCCGCCGAACTGGGGCCGGAATCGATCATCGTGATCAATATGTCCGGCCGGGGTGACAAGGACGTGGAGACCGCCGCGCGCTGGTTCGGCCTGCTCGACGGCGCCGGACCGGGAGCCTCATGACCGTCGAACACAGCCCGCCCGGCCGGCTGGGCCCGATCTTCCAGGCCTGCCGCGACCAGGGCCGGGCCGCGTTGATCGGCTACCTGCCGACCGGCTATCCCGACGTCGCGACGTCCATCGACGCGATGGTCGCGATGAGCGCAGGCTGCGACATTGTCGAGGTGGGCGTTCCGTATTCCGACCCCGGAATGGACGGCCCGGTGATCGCTACCGCGACCGAGACCGCGCTGCAGAACGGTGTGCGGGTTCGCGACACGCTGCGCGCGGTTGAGGCGATCAGCGCGGCCGGCGGTAACGCGGTGGTGATGACCTACTGGAATCCGGTGCTGCACTACGGCGTAGACGCCTTCGCCCGCGACCTGGCTGCTGCGGGCGGTCTGGGACTGATCACCCCCGACCTGATCCCCGACGAGGCGGACGCCTGGCTGGCCGCCTCTGAACGCCATGATCTGGACCGGATCTTCCTGGTGGCGCCGTCGTCGACCCCGGAGCGGCTGGCCCGCACCATTGCGGCGTCCCGCGGCTTCGTCTACGCCGCGTCGACCATGGGCGTCACCGGTGCCCGGGATGTGGTGTCCAATGCCGCGCCCGAGCTGGTTCGCCGGGTCAGGGAGATTTCCGATATCCCGGTCGGGGTGGGTCTGGGCGTGCGCTCGCGCGCCCAGGCGGCTGAGATCGCCAACTTCGCCGACGGCGTTATCGTCGGCTCCGCTTTGGTGTCGGCGTTGACCGATGACGGGGTTGCCGCAGTCAGCAGTCTGACCGGTGAACTTGCCGTCGGGGTCCGAGAGAAGGTGCCTGCTACGTGACCACAACCGTGCTTGCCTATTTCCCGAGTCCGGCTCAAGGCGTCTGGTATCTCGGACCGTTCCCGATCCGGGCCTACGCGCTGTGCATCATCGCCGGCATCATCGCCGCCCTCGTCATCGGTGACCGCCGCTGGGCCGCCCGCGGCGGTGAGCGTGGAGTCATCTACGACATCGCGCTCTGGGCGGTCCCGTTCGGCCTGGTCGGTGGGCGCATCTACCACCTGATGACCGACTGGAAGACGTACTTCGGGCCCGGCGGCGCCGGGGTAGGCGCCGCGCTGCGGATATGGGAGGGCGGCCTGGGAATCTGGGGCGCCGTCGCGTTCGGCGGTGTCGGTGCTTGGATCGCGTGCCGTCGCAAGGGGATTCCGCTGCCCGCCTTCGGTGACGCCGTCGCCCCGGGGATCGTCCTGGCGCAGGCGATCGGCCGGCTGGGCAACTATTTCAACCAGGAGTTGTACGGCCGGGAGACCACCGTGCCGTGGGGCATGGAGATCTTCTACCGCCGGGACTGGTCCGGAGTGGTCGACGTGCACTCCCTCGACGGTGTGTCGACCGGGCAGGTGGCAGCCGTCGTCCACCCCACCTTCCTCTACGAACTGCTGTGGAACCTGCTGGTGTTCGTCATGTTGATTTGGGCGGACCGCAGGTTCCGGCTCGGTCACGGCCGGTTGTTCGCCCTCTATGTGGCGGGCTACTCCGTCGGGCGGTTCTGGGTCGAGTTGATGCGCGACGACACCGCGACACATATCGCCGGAATCCGCATCAACGTCTTCACCGCGACGTTCGTGTTCATCGGGGCCGTGGTGTACATGCTGCTCGCCCCGAAGGGCCGCGAGGATCCGGACACGTTGCGTGGCAAGCAGTCGTTGCAGGGCCCCGAGGGGGAGTCGGCGGTCGAGGAATGGGCCGAGGATCTGGTGGCCGCCGCCAAGGGCAGTGGCATCGTCGCCGCGGCGACGGTTGCCGGTGAACACGAGGATGAGGACGCTGCTGCCGTCGGGGACTTCGAGGAGGACCTCGAGGAGGACCTCGAAGAGGCCGCGGAGTTCGCCGATGAGGTCGCGGCCGGGGAGGACCTGGAGGTCGAGGTTCTCGAGGTGACCGAGGCCGAGGCGGATGTGCTGTCCGATCAGGAGGCAGTCCACGATCTTGCGCTGGCCGCCGAAGCCGAAGTCGACCAGGAAGCCGAGACGGCCGCCGACGCCGACGACGGACCGGTGGTCGTCTACGAGGAGGCCCCGGAGGCGGAGACCGTGGTGGTGTACGCGGACGGCGCCGACGAGGCCGCTGCCGGAGCCGATATCGAGGTGGCGTCCGAGTCCGAGTCCGAGTTCGAGACCGGGGTCGACGCTGACGTTGAGGTGGTCGAGGTCGAGGTCGAGGTCGAGCCGGATGCTGAGCTCGAGGTGGCCGAGGTCGAGGTCGAGTCGGAAGTCGAGCCCGAGGTGGTCGAGGTCGAGGCAACCGAGGTCGTCGAGGTCGCGGCTGAGCCGCAACCGGAGCCCGACGCCCCGAAGGTCGGGTCGACCCTCAAACGACTGCTGTGGGGCGTCGGCAACCGCGGTGGCGACTGATACCGGCGACCGACACTTCTGGCATGCTGACGCTATGACCGAGCAGCCGCCAGAGCAGCCGTTCGGGGGTTCCGCAGGTGCGTGGCCACCGTATGGTCCGCCGCCGTCCTACCCGCCGCCCGGCCAGTTTCCGCCGCCGCTGAACTATCCGCCGCCCGGCTATTACCCGGACCCGTCGGCACCCTACGGCCGGCACCCCTTCACCGGGGAGCCGCTGTCGGACAAGTCCAAACTCGTTGCCGGACTGCTGCAACTGCTCGGACTGGTCGGTGTGCTGGGTATCGGCCGCATCTACCTGGGCTACACCGGACTGGGCATCGCCCAACTCGTGGGGTGTCTGGTAATTGGGATCGTCACCTGCGGGATCGGCTTCATCGTGCCCGTCGTCTGGGGAATCATCGATGCGGTCCTGATCCTGTCGGACAGGGTGCGCGACACCTACGGACGGCCCCTGCGTGATTCCTTCTGACACCGGCCGACACGCGGGCCGCCAGGTGGGGCGCCGGTCCCGGCTGTATGGCGGGCTGGCCTCCGGAGCTCTCGGGGTGGGCGCGCTGACCTACGTCGGACTGGTGGATCCGCACCGGCCGGACGCGATATTTCCGCCGTGTCCGTTCAAGCTGCTGACCGGTTGGAACTGCCCGGCCTGCGGCGGACTGCGGATGACCAACGACCTGCTGCACGGCAACCTACCGGGGGCCGTCGCCGACAATGTCTTCCTGTTGGCCGGCCTGCCGCTGCTGGCGGTGTGGTCGCTGGTGCAGCTTCGCCGCGGGCGCCGGGTGTTCACCCCGGCTCTGCTGGTCGTGGTGCTGATCGCCATGACGGTGTGGACCGTGGTGCGCAACCTGCCCGGGTTTCCGCTGGTTCCCACCATGCTCGGTCCCTAGCACCCCGGACGCGACTATGCTCAGGCGTCGTGACGCGGCGCGGAAAAATCGTTTGTACTCTCGGTCCGGCCACTGCTGACGACGCCACCGTGAAGGCGTTGGTGGAGGCCGGAATGGATGTCGCGCGGCTGAACTTCAGCCACGGCGACTACAGCGACCACGAGCAGTCCTACATCCGGGTCCGCAAAGCCGCCGAAGCCACCGGGCGGGCCGTCGGCATCTTGGCCGACCTGCAGGGCCCCAAGATTCGCCTGGGCCGATTCGCCGAGGGTAAGGCGTTGTGGGTCAACGGCGAGACGGTCCGGATCACGGTGGAGGACTGCGAGGGCACCCACGACCGGGTCTCGACCACCTACAAACACCTTGCCAAGGACGCCAAACCCGGTGACCGGTTACTCGTCGACGACGGCAAAGTCGCAGTCGTGGTCGAACAGGTCGACGGTAACGACGTCGTCTGCACCGTGACCGAAGGCGGACCGGTCAGCAACAACAAGGGCCTGTCCATGCCCGGTATGGCGTTCTCGGTTCCGGCGTTGTCCGAGAAGGACATTGCGGATCTGCAGTTCGCGCTTCGACTCGGTGTCGACCTGATCGCACTGTCGTTCGTGCGTTCGCCGGCGGACATTGAGGTTGTGCACGAGGTGATGGACCGGGTGGGCCGCCGGGTGCCGGTGATCGCCAAACTGGAGAAGCCGGAGGCCGTCGACAATTTGGAGGCGATCGTGCTGGCCTTCGACGCGGTCATGGTCGCGCGCGGTGATCTCGGTGTGGAACTGCCGCTCGAGCAGGTCCCCCTGGTGCAGAAGCGGTCGATCCAGATGGCCCGGCAGAACGCCAAGCCGGTCATCGTGGCCACCCAGATGCTGGAGTCGATGATCGAGAACTCCCGCCCCACCCGGGCCGAGGCGTCCGATGTCGCCAACGCGGTGCTCGATGGGGCCGACGCGGTGATGCTGTCCGGTGAGACCTCGGTGGGCAAGTACCCCATCGAGGCGGTCCGCACGATGGCCAGGATCATCTGCGCGGTCGAGGAGAACTCGACGACCGGACCGCCGCTGATCCACGTTCCGCGGACGAAGCGCGGCGTCATCTCCTACGCCGCCCGCGATATCGGTGAGCGCCTCGACGCCAAGGCGCTGGTCGCATTCACCTCGTCCGGGGATACCGTGCGCCGGTTGTCCCGGCTGCACAGCCCGCTGCCATTGCTGGCGTTCGTCACCGATCCTCAGCTGCGCAGCCAGTTGGCGCTGACCTGGGGCACCGAGACGTTCATCGTTCCGCACGCCAAGAGCACCGATGACATGATCCAGCAGGTCGACCATGCACTGCTGGAATTGGCTCGTTACCAGCGCGGGGATCTGGTGATCATCGTCGCGGGCGCTCCGCCGGGCACAGTAGGCTCGACGAATCTGATTCAGGTGCACCGGATCGGGGAGAACGACCACTAGTAGGCGATCCACGGAGAGGCGGCAGGTGCCCAACTCATCGGGGATATCCGATCTCGCCGAGCTACTGTCCGTTCTCGAGCTTTCCGCAGTCGGCGACGATGTGTTCGTCGGACGCCACCCCCGCAAGAACCCGGTCCGGACGTTCGGCGGCCAGCTGATGGCGCAGGCTTTCGTCGCGGCCAGTCGCAGCCTCGTCCACGATGTGCCGCCCAGTGCGCTGTCGGTGCACTTCATCGCCGGCGGGGATCCGGCCCGGGATATCGAGTTCCACGTTGTCCGACTGCGCGACGAACGGCGGTTCGCCAACCGCCGGGTGGACGCGATCCAGAACGGCACACTGCTGGCCACCGCGCTGGTCTCATACCTGTCCGGTGGGCACGGCCTGGAACACAACTCCACCGCCCCCCGGGTTCCCGAGCCGCACACGCTGCCCGGGATCGATGAGCTGCTGGTCGGTTACGAGGAGGTCGTGCCGCACTTCGCCAATGCGTTGCGCCCGATCGAGTGGCGCTACACCAACGATCCGGCCTGGGTGATGCGGGACAAGGGCGCCCGACTGGACCGCAACCGGGTCTGGATGACGGCCGCCGGTGAGATGCCCGACGATCCGGTCCTGCACACCGCCGCGATGATCTATTCGTCGGACACCACGGTGCTGGACTCGATCATCACCACCCACGGTCTGTCCTGGGGCTGGGACCGGATCTTCGCGGTCACCATCAACCATTCGGTGTGGTTCCACCGCCAGGTCGACTTCGCCGACTGGGTGCTCTATTCCACCGCATCGCCGGTTGCCGCCGAATCGCGGGGGCTGGGCATGGGGCATTTCTTCAACCGCGCCGGCGAAGTGGTCTCCACCGTCGCCCAGGAGGGCATCGTCAAATACTTTCCGGGCGCACCGAAGTGACTGCGCGCCAAACGGTTACCGGACCGGTGCTCGCGTCTCGCTGAGCTTGTCCTCCACTGACTGACGGAACCGGTCGGAGCACTCCTGCACCGCGGTGCGGTCCTGTCCGGCCTGCTGCAGGCAGTCGAAGTAGTCGCCGGCGCCGACCTCTTTGAACAGGCCGACCCATATCGCGATGAAGGCCAGGCCGACGACGATCGCCAGGACACCGAGGACGATGCCCGCCATCGCGACCCCGCCATTGTCGGCCTCGCCGCGCTTGACCCGGCCGCGGCCGATGAATCCCAGGATCACCGCCACGATGCCCAGCACGATTCCGCCGGCGACCGAGAACGATGCGACCAGGGCTATCACCGCTACCACGAGGGCGGCGATTCCCAGTCCGTTCCGCGGGGCGACGGGGGCGGGGGTGTAGTACTCCCCGTACGGCATCGGCGGCGGGGGGTATCCGCCGGGGTAGGGACCCGGCGGGTAGGAGTAGGGATACTGAGGCGCTCCGGCCGGCCCAGGGCCTGCCGGCGTGGTCTCGTGCTTGCCCGACGGATCCGGGTACTCGGTCATGGCTCCCGCTTCACCTCGTGTGGACAGCGACGGCTGTCAGGGTACCCGGCACGTCGACCGGGCAAAGAAAAGGCGCAGATCGCGGTGCTTTGAGCCACCGCGATCCGCGCCCCCGGTCAATTG
>JBFYOR010000399.1:0-3717 GCA_041303695.1 Mycobacterium sp.
GAACAGCACCTGGCCCCTGCGCATCCGGCCGTACTCCGACTCGATCGGCTCCTTGACCTTCAGCAGCAGGTCGGCCTGTTCCCATACCTGTTCGGCGGTCTCGACCATCGTCGCGCCCGCAGCGGAGAAGTCGGGATCGTGGATCGCCGAGCCCTCCCCGGCGCCGACCTGGACCAGCACGTCGTGACCCCGGCGCACCAACTCCGACACCCCGGCCGGGGTGATGGCAACGCGGTATTCGTTGTTCTTGATCTCAGTCGGGATGCCGACGCGCACGGGAAGCTCCTGGTTCACGATTGGCAGTGAAATGTCTGGCACCCAGTGTGAAGAAATTTCGGCATGCAGGCAATCAATGCGGCAATAATTCGGTAAATTGAGCAAATGCCCGAGAAAGCGTCGGCAGTGTCCGTCCATCACGCGGACAAACCGAAGAATGTTCGGCCCGTCGATCTCGATGCCGTCGACCGTCGGCTGTTGGCGATCCTGCACGCCGACGCGCGGATCTCGAACAGCGCGCTGGCCGATGCCGTCGGCATCGCGCCGTCGACCTGCCACGGCAGGGTCCGGCGATTGCAGGAACTCGGCGTCATCCGGGGTTTTCACGCCGATATCGACCCCGCCGCGATCGGCCTGCCGCTACAGGCGATGGTCTCGGTGCGGCTGCAGTCCGGAGCGCGCGGCAAGATTCGCAACTTCCTGCAGCAGATCCGCCGCAAACCCCAGGTGATCGATGTCTACTTCCTGGCCGGTGCCGACGACTTCATCCTGCACGTGGCCGCCCGCGACACCGACGATCTGCGGTCCTTCGTGGTCGACAACCTCAACGCCGACGCCGACGTGGCCGGAACGCAGACATCGCTGATCTTCGAGCACCTGCGCGGGGGAGCGCCGTTGTAGCGGTGCCGTCCCGAGTGCTCCCGCTACGCTGCACGCATGCGAGTCGGGGTCCTGGGAGCCAGAGGCAAGGTCGGTACCGCGATGTGCGCGGCGGTCCGCGACGCCGAGGACCTGGCCCTGAGCGCCGAGGTCGACGCCGGCGACGCGATGAGCCTGTTCACCGACAGCGACACCGACATCGTCATCGATTTCACCCATCCAGACGTTGTCATGGACAACCTGAAGTTCCTCATCGACAACGGCATTCACGCCGTCGTCGGCACCACCGGCTTCACCGAGGGGCGCGTGGAACAGGTCCGCGACTGGCTGGCCGCCAGACCCGACACCGG
The DNA here is from genome assembly GCA_041303695.1 of Mycobacterium sp. GTDB lineage: Bacteria > Actinomycetota > Actinomycetes > Mycobacteriales > Mycobacteriaceae > Mycobacterium. Next base: position 1,227 of record JBFYOR010000399.1, read on the forward strand.
GGTGCTGATCGCCCCGAACTTCGCGATCGGGGCGGTGCTGTCGATGTACTTCGCGCAGAAGGCCGCGCCGTACTTCGAGTCGGCCGAGGTGATTGAACTGCACCATCCGCAGAAGGCCGACGCCCCATCCGGCACCGCCACCCGGACGGCCGCGCTGATCGCCCAGGCCCGACATGGTCTGCCGCCGAACCCCGATGCCACCAGCACCGGACTTCCCGGTGCGCGCGGCGCCGATGTCGACGGCATCCCGGTGCACTCGATCCGGCTGACCGGTCTGGTCGCCCACCAGGAGGTGCTGTTCGGCACTACGGGGGAGACGCTGACCATTCGGCACGACAGTCTGGACCGGACCTCATTCGTGCCGGGTGTCCTGCTGGCCGTGCGCCAGATCGCCGGCCGGCCGGGATTGACCATCGGCCTGGAACCATTGCTGGACCTGTGATCCTGCGCATCCAACTGCTGATCGGGTTCCTCTGCCTGGCCCTGCTGGTCTACTTCGCGCTGTTGGCGCGCACCGCGATCGCGCTGATTCGGACCGCAACGCCGACCGCCGTCGCACTGGGCGTGGGTGTGCTGTTGCTGCCGATCGTTGGCGCGTGGGTGATGGTGGCGACCCTGCGGTCCGGGCTGGCGCACCAACGACTGGCCCGACTGGTCGCCGAGGACGGTATGGAGCTCGACGTCTCCGACCTGCCGAGGATGCCGTCCGGGCGGATCCGGCGTGACGCCGCCGACGCGCTGTTCGAAAAGGTGCGGCTCGAAGCCGAGGCCGAACCGGACAACTGGCAACGCTGGTACCGCGTGGCTCGCGCTTACGATTACGCAGGAGACCGGGGCCGGGCCCGGGAGGCGATGCGCAGAGCCGTTTCTCTGCAGGCCGGAAAGTCCCCGCAGTGAACGGTTAAGGTCCTGCAGTGCTTTCCCGCATACGCGTTGTGGTCATCGTGGTGTTGCTCGTAGCTGGGATCGGGGCCCTCCCCGGCCTGGTCCCGGGGGCTCAAGCCGCCCCACGCACCATCACCGTCGCCACCTACGACCTTGAGCCCTTCGTCATGTCGAGGGGTGACATCAAGACCGGATTCACCATTGATCTGCTGGATCAGATCGCCAAACGAACCGGTTGGACGTTCAACTACGTCGACGGCCAGGATGTGCAAGGGCTGTTGTCGGCCGTCGCCGAGGACCGGGCGCAGATGGCCGCCTCTAATATCTCGATCACCGCTGATCGCGCGAAGCGCTTCGAGTTCTCCCAGCCGATCATCGCGGCCGGCCTGCAGATCATCGTTCCGGCGGGTAGTACTGAGCGCTCCCAGCCGGGCCTCGTCGACTTCCTCAGGCTGTTGTTCTCCAAGACCATGCTGGTCTGGTTTTTCGCGGCGCTGGTACTGACAATCTTTCCCGCACACGTCATCTGGTTCCTGGAGCGCCGAGACTCAGGTTCCAGAATGTCGAGGAATTACTTTCCCGGTATCTTCCAGGCGTTCGAGTGGGGGCTGGGGATGATGGCCACCGCTCCCGTCGATGAACCCCGGCGCTGGGTGACCCGGACGGTGAGCGTCCTGTGGACATTCGTCAGCCTCATATTCGTCGCCTATTACACCGCGATCCTGACCGCCAACCTCACGGTGGAGAAGTTCGAATCCAGGATCAGCTCGCCCGGCGACCTCGTCGGTAAGGCCGTGTGCACGGTGGCCGGCACCACGTCGCCGGCGGCACTGGACAAGCGCGGCATCGAGTCCATCGGTGTGCCGAAAATCGAAGATTGCTACGCCGGGATGAGGAATCGCACGTTCGAGGCCGTGGTCTTCGACGCCCCGGTGCTGCGGTACTACGTCGCCCACAGTGGCGCCGGGATCGCAGAGTTGGCGGGTCCGATCTTTAAGGATGAGGACTACGGAATCCTCTTCCCCATCGGTAGCGAGTTGGTCAGACAGGTCGACCAAGCCCTGCTGTCGGTGCAGGAGGACGGCGAATACGATCTACTCAGGCAAAAGTGGTTCGGCGTCGGCGAGTGATCCGATCGACTCGAACAATCGCCCTCGGAGGTCGCTGATGCCACGGCTGCTGATCGTCCACCACACCCCGTCGCCGCATTGCGCAGAGATGTTCGAGGCGGTGCTGGCCGGGGCTACCGATCGCGACATTGTGGGGGTGGACGTCGTGCGACGGTCGGCGCTGACGGTATCGCCGGTGGAAATGTTGGAGGCCGACGGCTACCTGCTCGGCTCGCCGGTGAATCTCGGGTACATCTCGGGTGCTCTCAAGGTGGCGTTCGACGTTTCCTATTACCCGCTGCTCGACAGCAGCCGGGGGCGACCGTTCGGGCTGTGGCTGCACGGCAACGAGGGCACCGAGGGAGCGCAGCGAGCCGTGGACGGGATCACTACCGGGCTGGGCTGGGTCAAGGCTGCCGAGTACGTCGTGGTCTCCGGTAAGCCGAGCAAGGCCGACCTTGAGGCGTGCTGGAACCTCGGTGCGACCGTCGCCGCTC
>JBFYOR010000400.1:0-4197 GCA_041303695.1 Mycobacterium sp.
GTAAATACACCGGGTGTAACTGGGTTGTCGGAACCGGACCCGCGGATGGATGCCCCCACCCCACCTGCCCCTGCGAGGGGGCCACCCCGAACGACTAGGCCCCGCCCAGAGCAAACGGCAGCAGTGACAGATTCATGACAACTTCCTGGGATAACACGAATTCCAATGCACGGTGGCTATGGTATAAACATGTCACAGTCTGCCGAGCAAGGAGCAGTCGATGTCGTGGTTCAGTGCCTACATCGTGATCGCAGCCCTCGTGGCTGTCTCAATCTTCCTGGCAGCAAACTGGTTTCGACAGCAACACGTCGCAGCGCCGGATCATCCGGGCGCGACTGCGGTAGTCGCCGGGCTGCTGTGGCCGGCCCTGCTCATCGGAATGGCCGAGTTGGCCCTGGTCTGCTGTGCCAGTCGGGGTACCCGCAGGGCACCCCGATTCGAGATGGTCTCGCTGTCCCGACGATGAGCCTCTAGACCGGAGTCTCGAGCACTACCTCAGCCGGCGTCTTGTCCGGACGCAATCCACGCCAACTCGGGTGTCGTAACCGACCATCAGAGGTCATCTCGCCGTAGCGCACCTCGCCGACGAGTTCTGGTCGAACATAGGTGACATCTTTGGCTTCCTGCCTGGGAAGTGAAGGGCGGAAGGGGGATTCACTGGTGTGCAGCGGTGCCAAAATCGACTTGAGCGTGGCCAGGTCCTTCTCGGTGAAACCCGTTCCGACCCGGCCGATGAACCGCAGTCCGCCCTCATCGGGGATGCCGAGCAGCAACGCACCGATGCCACTGGACCGTCCGCCCTCCCCCTTGCGCCAGCCACCGATCACCGCCTCCTGGGTACTCCAGTTCTTGTCCTTGATCCATGACGCGGACCGCCGGCCCGGCTGATACACCGAGTCCCACTTCTTGGCGACCAAACCCTCCCACTTCCGCGTGCGTGTGTAGGCCAGCGCCTCGGGCCCGTCGCCATCGAGCAGCGGCGGTACGGTCAGAACCGTTCCCGAGCAAACCGTTTCGAGGACCCGGCGGCGGTCGCGGTAGGTCACCCGCAGCAGTGATCGGCCGTCGAGGTGCAGGATGTCGAACGCCCAGAACTCGATGCGGGCGGCCCGCGCGCGGTTCTGCATTTCGTGGAAGTTCGGCACCCCGTGGGAGTCCAGGGCGACCACCTCGCCGTCGAGGATGACGTGGTGCTCGGCCAGTGCGTCCGCAATCGGCTGCAACTGCGGGTACTCCGACGTCACATCGCGACCATTGCGGGTCTGCAACCGCAGCCGGCCGTGATCGACCTCGACCAGCATCCGATAACCGTCGTACTTGCCCTCGAACGCCCACTGCCCCGCAGTGAACCTGTCCACTGATCCGAGGCTCGCCAGCATCGGCGCGAAGTCCTGCACGTGCGGCCGCGACTGTTCGGTCATCCGATGCGCAAGCCATTGGTCGCCGTCGGTCTGGATCAGTGCGTAGCGCCCGCTGATCCGCCGGCCGTGCAGATCGACGATCACCTCGCCGTCCTTGCCATCCGGGGCGGCATTGAACTTCTCCGCCTCATACGTCCCGGCGTCCCAGATCGAGACCTTGCCCGCCCCGTACTCCCCCTTCGGGATGGTGCCCTCGAAGGCCGCGTACTCCAGCGGGTGGTCCTCGGTGCGGACCGCCAGATGGTTTTGCGACGCGGAGTCCGGCAGGTTCTTCGGCACCGCCCATGACACCAGCACGCCGTCGCGCTCGAGACGGAAGTCGTAATGCAACCGTCGGGCACGGTGCTCCTGGATGACGAAGCTGTTGTCGTCGCCGGAGATCGGCGCCGGGGCGGCCGCGGGCACCGGCTCGGGCGTCTTGGCCGCATCCCGCATGCCGCGATAGGCACTGAGCCGATCAGAGGGCGCCGGCGTCCCCGACCCGTCCAGTCCGGCCAGCAGGTCGCCATCCCGCGCCACCCGGTCAAGGACCTCGTCGTACCGCAGTTGGCGAAGTCCGGGGTCGCCGATCTCATCCCAGGTGCGGGGCGCGGCGACGGTCGGAGCCTGCCGGCCACGCATCGAGTACGGCGCGATCGTGGTCTTGGCGGCGTTGTTCTGGCTCCAGTCCAGGAAGACCTTCCCGGCCCGCAGGCTTCTGGTCATGGTCGCGGTGACCAACGTCGGCATGGCTTCCTCGAGCTGTGCAGCCACCCGACGGGCCAGCACCGCCGCTGAGCTGCTGGCGATCGGCTCGGCCAGCGGCGCGTACAGGTGCATGCCCTTGCTGCCGCTGGTCACCGGATAGACCGCGACGCCGATATCGTCCATCAACTCGCGCACCGCATGGGCCACCTCGGCCAACTGGGTCATATCCACCCCCTCCCCGGGGTCCAGGTCGAACACCAGGCGGTTCGCCGGGCCAGGCTTGCCGTCCGGCCCGAAACGCCATTGCGGGACATGCACTTCCAACGCCGCCTGCTGGGCAATCCAGGCCAGACCCACCGCGCTGTCGATGACCGGGTACACGGTGTCGCCGGAGCGGTGCGCCAGGATGCCGCGACTCAGCCACCCCGGTGCCGACTTGGCCAGCTCCTTCTCGAAGAACGAGGTCCCCTCGACCCCGTTCGGCCAGCGTTTGCGGGTGGCCGGCCGGCCCGCGATATGCGGGAGCATCGCCTCGGCGATCGCTGTGTAGTAGCGGAACACTTCCGCCTTGGTGGTGCCGGCGGCCGGGTAGAGCACCTTGTCCGGGTTGGTCAGCTTGACCAGGGGTCCGGTAGTCGCGTCCGGCGGCCACACCTCGTTCACCGTCCCAACGTATTACCCGCTGCTACGGTGGACCAGTGATCAGGCTGTCAGCGGCGGGCTTTTGTGCGGTGGCGTTGCTGGCCGTCCCGTCCCTCGGACCGACTGCCGCCGCCGATCCGCAGGATCTGGAGCCGTACTGCACGGCCGGCCAGGTCCCGACCGCCGGGCAGTGCAAACCACTACCCGGCGACGTCTACACCGACAACGCCCCAGGCGCGGACCCGCAACTCCCGATGGGGCTCGACCCCGGGTCCGTACCGGCGGTTTGACCCGGTCGGCCTGGGCATACTGATCTCATGCGGTCCATCTGGAAAGGCTCCGTCGCCTTCGGCCTGGTGAACGTCCCGGTGAAGGTGTACAGCGCCACCGAGGACCACGATCTGAAGTTTCACCAGGTGCACGCCAAGGACAACGGCCGGATCAAATACCAGCGAGTCTGCGAGGAATGCGGCGAGGCCGTCGAGTACCGCGACATCGCCAAGGCCTACGAATCCGACACCGGCCAGACCGTGGTGATCACCGACGAGGACATCGCCACCCTGCCGGAGGAACGCAGCCACGAGATCGAGGTGTTGGAGTTCGTCCCAGCCAGTGACATCGACCCCCTGATGTATGACCGCAGCTACTTCCTGGAACCGGATGGCAAGTCTTCCAAATCCTATGTGCTGCTTGCCAAAGCGCTCAGCGAGACCGACCGGGTTGCCATCGTTCACTTCGCGCTGCGCAACAAGACCAGGCTGGCCGCACTTCGGGTCAAGGACTTCTCCAAGCGCAACGTGATGGTGGTCCACACGCTGCTGTGGCCCGACGAAATCCGCGACCCGGACTTTCCGAGCCTCGATGCCGATGTCGAGGTCCGGGCACCGGAGTTGAAGATGGCCGGCCAGGTGGTCGAGTCGATGGCTGATGACTTCCACCCGGAGCAGTACACCGACACCTACCAGGAACAGCTCACCGAACTCGTCGAGTCCAAGCTCGCCGGCGGGCAGGCGTTCGCGACGCCCGAGGCACCGGCGCGACTCGACGAAACCGAGGATGTCTCGGACCTGTTGGCCAAACTCGAGGCCAGCGTGCGGCGCCGCCGCGAGGAGGCCGCGGCCAAGCAAGCTGCCGACCCGGAACCGAGCGCGAAAGCACCCGCGAAGAAGGCACCCGCGAAGAAGGCCGCTGCCAAGAAGGCGCCCGCAAAGAAGGTCGCAGCCAAAAAGTAGAACGTGTTACAACTCTCTTGTTACGGTAGGCCGGACGAGGGAGAGCACGTGATCCTGGACAGATTCCGTCTCGACGGACAAGTAGCCGTAGTCACCGGCGCCGGACGCGGACTTGGTGCCGCGATCGCCGTCGCGTTCGCCGAAGTGGGCGCAGACGTGTTGATCTCCTCCCGCACCCAGGCGGAGTTGGAGGCGGTGGCCGCTCAGATCGAGGC
>JBFYOR010000401.1:0-4295 GCA_041303695.1 Mycobacterium sp.
TGGAGATCCGGCCGTACACGACCGGCTTCGGATCCTCGACAACGGACATCGGGGTGGCACTGATGAGGCCGCGTTCCCGCGGTCGGGTCTCGCTGGTCAGCGCCGATCCGGCGGTCCCGCCACAGATCGAACACCGCTATGACAGCGAACCCGCCGATATCGCCGAACTGCGCCGCGGGTGCGACCTGGTGGCCGGGATCGTCTGCGGCACAACCGAACTCGGAACACCCGCCTGGTCCACCTCGCAGCATCTGGGCGGCACCGCCCCGATGGGGACCGGTGAGCACGCCGTCGTCGACCCGCGGTGCCGGGTGCGCGGGGTCAACGGGCTGTGGGTGGTGGACGGGTCGGTACTGCCGAGCCCGTTGAGCCGCGGCCCGCACGCGACGATCGCGATGGTGGGCCATCGCGCCGCGGAGTTCGTCTAGCGGCTACTTGAGGGTGACCCGAATCGGCAGGTGCTTGAGCCCGCCGACGAACGTGGTGGCCATCGTCTCGGGCTTGCCGGCCAGTTCGATGGACTTGATCCGCGGGATCAGCTCGGTGAAGAAGCTGTTGATCTCCATCCGGGCCAGTGCGGCACCCAGGCAGAAGTGCACGCCGTGGCCGAAGGACAGGTGCTTGTTGGGGTCGCGGCCCACGTCGAAACGCATCGGGTCGGTGAACACGTCCTCGTCGCGGTTGGCCGAGACATAGCTCAGCAGCACCGCCTCACCCTTGGCGATCGGCACGCCGCGGACCTCGGTGTCGGCCTGGGCGGTGCGCATGAACTCCTTGACCGGCACCACCCAGCGGATGATCTCCTCGACCGCAGTGGGCATCAGCGACATATCGGCCTGCAGCCTGGCGAGTTGGTCGGGATTCTGCAGCAGGGCCAGCAGCCCGCCCGCGGTGGCCGCGCTGGTGGTGTCGTGCCCGGCGCTGGCGACGATGACGTAGTACGACAGCGTGTCCATATCGGAGAGCGGCTCGCCGTTGATTGTGGCGTTGGCGATTGCCGAGGCCAGATCCTCGGTCGGGTGCTCCCGGCGGGACTGGGTCAGCGCCATGAAGTAGTTGAAGAAGTCCAGCAGCACCGCGAGCATGTCGTCGACGCCGCCGCCGCGCTGGAACTCCTCGTCGTTACCGCCGAACATCTCCTGGGTGAGCTTGAGCATCCGGGGGAAGTCGGAGTCCGGCAGGCCCAGCATGGACAGGATGATGTACAGCGGATAGTTGACCGCGATCTCGGTGGCGAAGTCCAGTTCAGGGCCCTTTTCGGCCATCTTGTCGACGTAGACCTTGGCCAGTTCGTCGCAGCGTTGTTTGAGGGCACGCATCGCCTTCGGCCGGAACCAGTCCACCCCGATCTTGCGCATATCGCGGTGGTGCGGGTCGTCCATGTGGATCAGGGTGCGTAGGCCGGTACCGGCCTCGATGTCGCGGCGCAGGGCGTCGTCCGCTTCGGAGATCGCCAGCAATGGCCGCGGGTCGTTGGTGAACAGGTCGTTCTGCCGTTCGATCTCCATGATGTCGGCGTGCTTGGTGATCGCCCAGAACGGCCGGTATTCGGGAACGTCCACCCAGGACACCGGAGCGTTCGCGCGGCAGTGGGCCAGCGCCTCGTGCAGCTTCGTCTCGTCGGTGTAGGCCTGCGGATCAGCGAGTACCCGCGCGGCGGGGTCTGAGATGCGCTGGTCGGTCTGTGCGGTCATGGCTCTCCTGCTGCTGCGAAAACTTGACGGGTGTCAGTTCATCACAGTGTGGTGGATGTTGCGGCCCGATAAAAGGGAATAAGGCCCTTTTCCGTAATCCGACTTATCCTCGACGGGCCGGGGTGTCGCACTTGTGCTACGGTCGTTGGTGTGAGCAGCGAGATCAGTCAGCGCGAGTTGCGGAACAACAGCGGTGACATCATGCGTCGGCTCGACGAGGGAGAGGCATTCGTCGTCACTCGCAACGGTGTTCCAGTCGGGGAACTGATGCCGTTGCGACGTCGTCGCGTCGTGAACGGCCCGGCATTGGCAGCGGCGTTCCACGGTGCGCCGCGCATCGACTATCAGCGTTTGCGCGAGGACCTCGACCGCTGCGTCGATCAGGACATTGAGCCCCGTGGCTGAGACAAAGACCGGCTTGCTTGACACATCAGTGGTGATCGACCTTGGCGTCATTGCGCCCGCCGATCTGCCAGAGGAAACATCCATCAGCGCGATCACGATGGCGGAGTTGTCCGCCGGCCCGCATGCCACCGGCGACCCCGCCGAACGGGCGCGACGCCAGGACCGGCTGCAGCAACTCGAATCATGGGTGGAACCCATTCCGTTCGACGGTGACTGCGCGAGGGCATACGGGCGGGTCTACGCCGCCGTTCTGGCCGCCGGTCGCCAACCCCGGAGGCGTGCGGCTGATCTGTTGATTGCCGCGACCGCGTTGGCCGCGGGCATGCCCCTCTACACGCGCAACGCCGACGACCTTCAGGGCCTTGAGGAGATCCTGACCGTGGTGGCTGTTTGACGTGTTTTCGGCCTGCCGGCGGGGCGGGGCCTAACCCAGGATGGCCCTTGCGGCACGCTCGGCGATCAGCATCACCGGCGCGTTGGTATTGCCGGAGGTGATGGTGGGCATGGCCGACGCGTCGACCACCCGCAGGCCCGCAACGCCGTTCACCCGGCAGTCGGTATCGAGCACGGTGGCCTCCGAACGGGGCCGGCCCCGGCTATCGAAGGCGCCCATCGCGCAGGTGCCCACCGGGTGGAAGATCGTCGTGCCCAGGTCGGCGGCCGCTGCCTGCAGGTCGTCATCGCTGACCAGATGCGGGCCCGGCAGCATCTCCTCGGGGCGGTAGCGGGCCAGCGCCGGTGCGGCCATGATGCGCCGGGTCATCCGCAGCCCGCGCAGCGCGATCCGGCGGTCGGCCTCCGTCGAGAGGTAGTTGCAGGTGATCTTGGGGTTGGCCAGCGGGTCCGGGTTGGCCAGCCGCACATGACCGCGTGAGCTGGGGCGCAGGTTGCAGACCGACGGGGTGATCGCCCCGAACGGATGCAGGGGTTCGCCGAACTTGGGCAATGACAACGGCTGCACGTGCCACTCCAGATCGGCACCGGGCAGGGCCTCCTCGCTCTTCGCGAACGCCCCCAGCGTCGACGGCGGCATGGTCATCGGACCTGACCGCAACAGCAGGTACTGCACGCCCATACCCGCCCGGGTGATCCAGTTCCGGTACAGCGTGTTGACGGTCGACGCGCCCCGCACCCGGTAGACCGTCCGAAGCTGCAGATGGTCCTGGAGGTTCTCGCCCACCCCGGCCAGGTCGACGGCCACCGGCACCTGGTGCCGGCGCAGCAACTTCGCCGGCCCCAGGCCGGAGACCTGCATCAGATGCGGTGACCCGACGGACCCGGCACTGAGAATCACTTCGCGACGGGCCCGGACGTCGACGATCCGGCCGTCCTTGAGCAGCCGCATGCCGTTGACCCGATGCCGGGCGGTGGTCCAGGCGCCGCGGCGCTGGTGCTCGCCGACCTGATCGTCCATCAGCAGCTGCACGGCACGGGTGTGGGTGTAGACGGTGAGATTGGGGCGGTGGGCGACGGGATGCAGGAAGGCGTCAGCCATCGACCAGCGCCGGCCGCGCCGCTGGTTGACGTGGAAGTACGCACTGCCGGCGTTGTCACCCCGGTTGAACTCGTCGATGGGGGCGATGCCGACCTGGGCGGCCGCGGCCTGCCAGGCATCCAGAATCTTCCAGCGCACCCGCGGGCGTTCGACGCGGATCTCACCGTCGGCACCGTGCCACTCGTCGGCCCCGCCGAAGTAGTCCTCGAGCGCCTTGTAGATGGCCAGCGTCTGCCCCGGGCCGCCGCGCAGGCTGTCTGGGCCGCCCCAGCGCCACCGATCGTCGCCGGTGGCCTGCGCCCACAGGTCGTAGTCACTGGCCTGACCGCGCATGTGGATCATGGCGTTGATCGACGAGCAGCCGCCGAGCACCCGGCCCCGGGCGTACTGGATGCTGCGCCCGCCCAGTCCCGGGTCGGGTTCGGTCGTCAGGCACCAGTCGGTTCGCGGGTTGGCAATGGTGTAGAGATAGCCCACCGGCACCTTGATCCAGAACCAGTCGTCGCGCCCGCCGGCCTCGATCAGCAGCACCCGGGTGCCGGGATCGGCGCTGAGCCGGTTGGCCAGCAGACAGCCGGCACTGCCCGCGCCGACGATCACATAATCGAACTCGGTGGCGAATTCGGCCGGATGCATGGCGGCCAGTATCCCCCCGCGAGCAGACGTGAAGTCGCACAAATCAGCCCCGAAGCGTGCGAGTT
>JBFYOR010000402.1:0-5352 GCA_041303695.1 Mycobacterium sp.
TGTTCGGTGCAGAAGGCGACCTATCTGCAGATCCCGCGCGACACCTGGGTCTTCCCGCATGCCGGCACCGACTCCCACGACACCTACGGCATCGCCGAACGCGACGAGTTGCACCGGTCCCCGGCTATCCGCATCGGTGCGGCCCGGGTGCTGGAGTTGGCCGGGGTCGGTGTCGACGACCTCGACCACGTGGACGTGTACTCGTGTTTCCCGTCGGCGGTACAGGTGGCCGCCCGCGAGATCGGCCTGCCGGTGGGCGACCCGGCCCGGCCGCTCACGGTGACCGGGGGACTGACCTTCGCCGGCGGTCCGTGGAACAACTACGTCATGCACTCGATCGCGACGATGACTGAGCTGCTGCGCGAGAACCCCGGCGCCCGTGGCCTGATCACCGCCAACGGCGGCTACCTCACCAAGCACAGCTTCGGCGTCTACAGCACCACTGAGCCCACCCGGGATTTCCGCTGGGAGGACGTTCAGGAGGCGGTGGACCGCGAGCCCACCCGGACCGCGCTGGTGCAGTGGGACGGTGTCGGCAGCGTCGAGGCGTGGACCACGCCGTATGACCGGGACGGCAACCCGGAGAAGGCCTTCCTGGCGGTCCGCACGCCCGACGGCTCCCGCACGCTGGCCCTGATCGACGATCCGGACCAGGCGGCGTACACCGTCGCCGAGGATATCGCCGGCGCTGCGGTGCGGGTCCACCCCGACGGCCGGGCCAGCATCGCGACGTGAGAGCGGCGCCGAAATGACAGCAGGCCTGCCGCCCCGGAGGGCGACAGGCCTGCTGGTTAACGGATACTCAGGCGCCGGATGGGGTAGCGCCGAGAACCCGCTGCATATCGGGGATCATCGCCTGGAGCTGCGAACCCCAGTATCCCCAGCTGTGGGTGCCGTTGGCCGGGAAGTTGAACACACCGTTGCGGCCGCCCGCGGCCAGATAGTTCTCCATGAAGGTCTTGTTGGTGCGCAACGTGAACCCTTCGAGGAACTGTGCGGCCATCAGGTTGCCGCCCCCGCCGGAGGTGTCCAGATCCGACGGGGTACCGGTGCCGGCGTAAATCCAGACCCGGGTGTTGTTGGCCACCAGCTGGTTGATGTTGATCATCGGGTCGTTGCGCCGCCATGCCGGATCCGAGGACGGGCCCCACATGCTCTGCGCGTTGAACCCGCCGGCGTCGTTCATCGCCAGACCGATCAGCATCGGCCACCAACCCTCGGAGGGGTTGAGGAAGCCCGATAGCGACGCGGCGTAGGTGTACTTCTGCGGGTAGTAGATCGAGTACGTCAGCGCCGAGCTTCCCGCCATCGAAATGCCCACCACCGCATTGCCGTTCGGGTCGATGCCGTGATTGGCCTGCAGGTAGACCGGCAGTTCCTTGGTCATGAACGTTTCCCACTTGTAGGTGTAGTTCTGACCATTGCCCTGCGACGGCTGGTACCAGTCGGTGTAGAAACTGGACTGCCCACCCACCGGCATGACCGCCGACAGGCCCGAGTTCAGGAACCACTCGAAGGCCGGGGTGTTGATATCCCAGCCGCTGTAGTCGTCCTGGGCGCGAAGGCCGTCCATCAGGAAGACCGCATGCGGCCCGCCACCCTGGAACTGGATACGGATGTTGCGGCCCATCGAGGGCGACGGCACATCCAGATAGAGCACCGGAAGCCCGGGCCGCGAGAATGCTGACGCAGTCGCCGATCCACCGGCGGTCCCGATCAGCCCGGGCAGGCAGGCTGCGACGGCGACGGCTGCGGCCGTGCGGCGCATCCATTTACCTCGCAACTTCTCGACCAATTTCATGACGACTCCCATCACCCTTCGTACGTGTATTGCCGTGCTGCGGTAGTCAAACACCGACGCGGTACGCCGAGCGGCATGCGACGCGGTGCGCCAAGTCGCAGTTGGGCAACGATCAGATCACGCGTCGAAACACGTTTGGGAGAACGTCAATTCGCCTGGTAGTCGACGGTGGACTCGTCAGCGGCCGCAGCCTCGCGGGCGCGGACGCGACGCTCATCGATCGCACGACTGAGGTCCTGCAAAAGCTCCGGGGTGCGAAACACCAACTGCTCCAGAGTATCCCGGTCGATCTGCAGGACGGTGACCTCACCGACCGCGTAGGCGCTGGTGGCGACGGGTTCCCGGGTCAGTGCAGTCTGGCCGATGAAATCGCCCTGGTGCAGTGTTGTCACCGGGACGATTCCGCCGTCGCGGCCGGTCACGACCATCCGCACCCGGCCCTTGACCACGAAGGACATCCCCGCCGGGATGTCGCCGCTGTTCTGCATGACCTCGTCGGCGCCGTAGCGCAGGACCTGGACCTTGGGCAGCAGCACTTCCAGGTCGATGGTGCCGGCTCGCAGCACCGGGGCGATGGTGCGCAGCGCTTCGATTCGCCGGGCCGGGGTGGAGAAGTCGTCCTCGATACCGTCGAGGCGCAGTCCGGCACGACGCGATGCGTACCAGATCCAGCGCTGGAAGGTCGATCTCGCGGTGATGTCGTCGGCCGGCGAGCGGACCGGGATGGTGACGGTGTAGGCGGTGCTGCTGACCGCACTGGCTACCGGACGGCCATCCGGGTGCAGTTGGGGAAGCTCGGCGGCGACGGAGGCGAGCAGCGCACAGACGGAATCCGGGGCATCGGATCCGGTGAACGTGGCGTCGACGGTGATGGTGTGGCCGCCGGCGGGTCGGCTGAGGTTGACGAACGACTGGCCGGCCAGCACCGAGTTGGGGATGATCTCCAGACCGCTGCCGGTGTTGATATGCGTGGCCCGCCAGTTCACTTCGACGACCCGGCCGCGCGCCGAGGTGGTTTGGACCCAGTCGCCCAGTTGGAACGGCTGCTCGAACAGCAGCAGCAGACCGGAGATGATCTGGCCCACCGAGTTCTGCAAGGTCAGGCCCAGGACGATGGAACTGATGCCCAGGGCGGTGAACAGGCCGCCGACGTTGGCGCCCCATACGTAGGCGAAGATCATCGCCACACCGATGGCGATGATCCCGAATCGGGCCACGTCGATGAAGATCGTCGGCATCCGCCGCCGCCAACTGCCGGTCGGAGCGCTCTGGAACACGGTGCCGCTGACACTGGACAACACCATGGTCAACACCGCGATGCCCAGGACCGTGGTCAGGACCCGGATGCCGGTGGTCTCCAGTGTGATCGTGGTGGTCTGGACCAGCAGCAGCAGCAGAGCCCCCAGCGGCACGATGAAGCTGCGCAGCAGCCCGACCGGTTTCGCCAGGAAACTGCCCCGCCGGCTCAGGGCGTGCTGCAGTTCGGTCAGCAGCACCAGGACAGTCGGCAGGCCGACCGCGATGATCACCGACCAGTAGAACCATGGTGCCGTCAGGACGTTCACCGGCGATCCTCCGACAACCGCCAGGTCGGTTCCTGGTGATCGCCAACGGTGATGGTGCCGCCGGCGGTGTAGGGCCGGGTGTCGCTGGTGGCCTCGTAGACCGCCTGGCTGACATAGACACCGGGTTGCGGGGATCCACGGCGCATCTTCGACGCCAACTGGACCGCACCGCCCCACAGGTCGTAGACGAGCCCGGCGCGCCCGACAAGTCCGCTGGTGACCGTTCCGGTGTCGATTCCCGCCCTCAGTTGGACGCTGTGGCCGGTCTCGGCGTTGAACCGGGTGACGATCTTCTGCAGGTCGGTGGCGAACTCGACGGTCCGGTGGATGTTGTCCAGCCGCGGTACCGTCAGGCCGCAGCTGGCCAGATACCCGTTGTGCGTGTTGCGCACCCGCTCGACACCGTGCGTCTCGGCCGCCGCATCGAACTGGCGCACCAGTTTGTTGATGATCTCCAGCGACTCCTCGGGGCCGAGATCGTTGGACAACTCATCCATCCCGGCCAGGTCGGCGAAGATGACGGTGACGTCGTGGTGTTCCTCGGCGATGGTCTCCTCGCCGTCACGGTAGCGGTCCACCACGGTCTGCGGCATCAACGACCGCAGCAGTCGGTCGTTTTCCTGGCGCTGTTGGGTAAGAAGCTGGTCCTTGATGGCCAGATTTCGACTCATTTCGTTGAATGCCACTGTGAGATCGCCGAATTCGTCTCCGGAGTTCACCGGTACGGACACGTTGTAGTCACCGGTGCTGATCTTCTCCACGCCGTCTTCCAAGCGCCTGATCGGACGGACGAACAACCTCGACCACAACATCGCCGCCAGGCAGGCCAGGAAGATGATCAGCGCCGTGGACCGCACCAGCCGCTGGGCGAAGTTGCGCTCCGGGGCGAAGGCCTCCTCGGAGTCGATCGAGGAGACGATCACCCAGTCCACGCCCTTGAGGTTCAGCGGGGCGTAGGCCTGCAGGGCGCGGTGGCCGAGATAGTCGGTGGCGATGACGGTTCCGGTGTCGCCACGCTGCGCGGCATCGGCCGCCTTGGTGCCGACCGGTTGAATCAGCACCGTGGTGCCCTGTTTGATAGCCCGGTCGGCGACCTCGGGAGGTGTCTCGGCGGCGACGACAGCACGCCGATAGGCCTCCTGGTCGGTGAGGAACAATCGCGAGTCCGATCGCATCAGGTCGTCGCCGCCGACCAGGAACGTTTCACCGGTGCGGCCCATGCCGGCCTCCTCCCAGCCCTGGTTGTCGGTCACCAGCGCGGTGACGATGGAGGCCGGGTACTCCACCGCCATGACGCCGGCGGCGCGGCCAGGTGGCCCGATCGGAACCAGCATCCACGCCGTGGGCTGGCCCGATGGCAGGTACTCCGCGAAGTCGGTGATATCGACGTAGTCCTTGTCATTGGATGCCATCGCGGTGCGGAAAGCATCGGGCAGGTTGCCCTGCCCCCGATACGGGCCGGTGAGGACGTTGGTTCCGAGTTCAACGCTCTTGTGGGCGCTGTAGACGATGTCGCCCTTGGCGTTGATCAGGAAGGCGTCCCGGAAACCCATCCGGCTGACGATCTCCCGGAAGTAGCCGTTGTAGCGGGCGTTGGCGGTCGACCAGTCGCTGCCGTCGCGGGCGTCGTCGACCCGTATCGCCTTGTCCCGGTCCGGGAACGGCACGGTGTAGTTGGCCTGCAGGTACCGGGCGGGATCGGAGGTGGGCAGCAACGCGCCGATATCGAGGCTGCTGTCCTCGGCGCCGGAGAACCGGCGGTTGTAGTAGTCGACGATGGACTGGTTCTGAGCCGGGGTGATGGTCGCGTCGGCGAGTTTGTCGAAGCCGGCGTTGAAGGCCCCGAGTGCTCCGGCCACGGTCTCGCCGCGGGAGAAGATCACCAGGGAACTGGTGATGTCGTGCAGGCCCAGTTGCAGGACACGGGCCTGGGCCTGGCGGATGCCGGTGAGACGTTCGAACACCTCGGCCCGCAACGAACTGCGG
>JBFYOR010000403.1:0-6584 GCA_041303695.1 Mycobacterium sp.
GCGAGCATGGGCGCGGTGCTGCAGACCGCGGCGACCGCACTCAACGGCGCCTCGCAGATGGTCGGCGCCCCGGCGCCGGCCACCTTGCCGGTATCGCCCATCGAGGGCGCGCCCGGTACCGCACCGCTGGCGCCGCTGAACCCGCTGACCCCGGCCAGCGTCCCGGCCGCCCCCGCCCCGACCCTGACCGATCCGGCCGCGGCGCTGGCGCCCCTGCTGGGCCAACTCGGATTCCCGGCCAACCTGGTCAACCTGGGCCCGGCGGACCTGCCGTTCCCGATCCAGATCGCGGGTAGCACCCCGACGGCACCGGTGGCACCGGTGGCCGCACCGCTCGTGCCGGCACTGCCACCGATCGCCCCCGCCGGCGCGGCCGTCAGCCCGCTTCCGCTGCTCAACGCCCTGCCCTGATCGCCGAGCCGACACAAGCAAGAGGGAGCACACCGTGCGCACCATCGCCAAGCTGGCCACCGGTCTGACCGCAGTCGTTCTGACCGTGGCCACCAGCCCGGTTGCGGCTGCTGACCCGACCATCCCGCTGGACCCGGTCCAGCTGCCCGGGCTGGAAGCGGTGCAGAGCCTCAGCCCGGTGGTGCAGCAGGCGGCGGCCAACCCCGCCTCCGCGCAGGAGTTGCTGCTGGCGGCGGCCTCCCAGCTGGCCGGTAACGCCACCACCCCGGGGGGCTCCACGGCGCTGGCCGAGGCGGTTTCCCGCTTCGTTCAGCAGGGCGGGGGTGCGATCGGCCCCGCCTCGCCGCCGGCCTCGGCCGGTGTGTCCCAGCAGGCGGCGACCGGGCTTGCACACGGCACCGCTCCACTGCTGACCCCCGGACCCGGCAACGGCCCGATCCCGCTGCCGAAGCACGTTCCCGCCGAAGGCGTCATCCCCGGCACCGAGGCCCATCTGCCCACCGGGATCGATCCCGCCAACGCCGTCGGGCCGGCCCCGGAGGCGATGCCGGAGGTGCCCATGGCGGTCGCCGCGCCGGCACCCGCACCCGCACCGGGAGCCGCCCCGGCTGCGGCCGCGGCAGTGGCGTACGACCCGAACACCCCCCCGACGCAGGACTTCCTCTACCCGTCGATGAGCAACGGCTGCCTCAAGGACGGCGGCAATGTGATCGCCACCGCGATCTCGGTGGCCGGTCCGGCCACGATTCCGACGCCCGGCCCCGGCCCCGGCCAGATGGCCTACGTGTTCACCGCCATCGGCACGCCGGCACCGGCTGCCGAGCAGAAGTTGCCGCTCAACGTCACCTGGGTCAACCTGACCAGTGGCCGTTCCGGCAGCGCCACGCTCAAGCCGAACCCCGGCATCAACCCCGACGGGCCGACCACACTGACCGCGATCGTGGACACCGGCTCGGGAAGCATCATGTCGACGATCTTCGGCCAGGTCACCACCACCGACAAGCAGTGCACCTTCATGCCGACGATCGGCTCGTCCGTCGTCCCGTGACCCCCGGCGGCCGCTGAACCGGTGCGGCCCGGAAATTCGGCCCAGCCACCAGTGCGCGACCTAGTCTGGAGAACCTGGGACCCGACGGCGGGGAGTGCTCGCGATGGACATGCTCGACCCTCTCGAATCCTTGATGCTCACGGCTGAGTTGGTATCCAGCCCAATGCATGTCGCCGCGCTGTTGATCCTGAGTCCGCCACCGGGCGAGGAACCCCGGGCTTACGTCAAGCGGATTTTCGAGGACACGCTGACCGCCACCGTCGCTATCGACCGGCGACTGCGCCGCGTGCCGCACAGTGGCGTCGACACCGGCTTCATGTGGACCTGGCGCGATATCGCCGACACCGGCGCGGAGTTGGATATCCGTCACCATTTTCAACGTCGGACGCTGCCGAGGAACGCCGGAACAGCCGGGCTCTGGGAGATGGTCTCGGATCTGCACGCGTTGCGACTGGACCGTTCGGAGCCATTGTGGATGGCCTATCTGATCGACGGTCTGCCGGACGGCCGGTTCGCGTTCTACATCAAGGTGCATCACACCGTGGTCGACGGGGTGGCCGGCCTGCAGATGATCACCGGGTCGCTGAGCACTGATCCGGACGAGCGCGGGATGCCGCCGTTCTTCACCGCCGGGGTTGCCGCCCCCAAACCGCAGGCCGAGGCCGACAAGGCGCGACCCGGCCTGCTCTCCGCGCTGCGTGGGATCGCCGGTGTGGCCTCGGCGGGGGTGGAGTTGACCGGAAAGGTGGTACGCACCCAACTCGCCTCGGCGCTCGGTTCGCTGATGACAGACAGCATCGTGGCGCCGTTCAGCGCCCCGCAGACCCGGTTCAACGCCAAGCTGGGCCCGTTCCGCGCGGTCGCCGGAACCAGCCTGGCCCGCGACCGCATCCGGGCCGTCCAGGAGGCGGCCGCGGTGACCGGCAACGATGTGATCATGGCCGTCATCTCGGCCTCGCTGCGCACCTGGCTGGCCGAACGCGGCGAACTACCTGGCCGTTCCCTGGTCGCGATCTGCCCGGTCACGGTCCGCAAGGCCGGCACCGCCGCCGCCGAGAGCCACGGCAACCAGTTCGGTATGGGTCTGTGCCCGCTGGGAACCGACGTCGAGGACGACGCGCGGCGACTGGAATTGGTTCACGATGCGATGGCACATGTGAAGAAGCAGGTCGGCGAACAGGGATCCGGCGCCATGCTGGTGGCCATGGGCCCGGCCATCGGCCCGACGATCCTGCTGCCGATGCTGCCGTTCGACACCAAGGTGCCGCCCAGTTTCAACATCCCGATATCGAATGTCCCCGGTCCGACGCAGCAGATGTACTTCAACGGCGCACGCGTCGAGGAGATCTACCCCGTCTCCTCGATCTGGGACGGGATGGCGCTCAACGTGACGGTGTGCTCCTACGCCGACCGGATCAGCATCGGCTACGTCGCCGACCGCGACGTCATGCCGGATATCGAGACCCTCATCCCGCTGACCGATCGAGCGCTGGCCGATCTCGAGCGGGCGCTGGGCCTGGTGGCTCAGTAGGCCATGAACAGGATGTGCTCACGTTCGTACTGCATGCCCGGGTGCGCTTCAGCCAGGTGAGCCTGGGCGAGTTCCACCAGATCGTCCTCGTCCTTGCCTCGGATCGCCTCGCCGCACGGACAGTTCAGATGGGTCTTCATACCGGTGTCTCCTTCGTCTTGGCCGCTCAGGCCTGTGCCTTCGCCGCCGCTTTGATCTTCTTCTTGTACGCGCGCACCTGCTCCAATGAGCCTTTGTCGACAACGTCCGCGACGGACATATGCGAACCAGCCTTGCCGTAGTCGCCTGCCGCGGTCCGCCAGTCGCGAGGTGTCACACCGTACTGCTTACCCAGCAGCGCCAGGAAGATCTTGGCCTTCTGCTCGCCGAACCCGGGCAGCGCCTTGAGCCGGCGCAGCACCTCCGCCCCGTCGGGGTCACCCTGGGTCCATAGGCCGGCGGTGTCAGCGTCGTAGCGGTCGACGATCGCCCGGGCCAGGTCCTGGATGCGTTTGCTCATCGAGGCCGGAAAACGATGCACCGCAGGGGTTTGTGCGCACACGGCAGCGAATTTCTCCGGGTCGTAGTCGGCGATCAGGCGCGGATCCAACGCGCCGAGCCGGTCAGCGATCTTGCGCGGACCCGCGAAGGCGACCTCCATTGGGATCTGCTGATCCAGGAGCATTCCGACGAGCAGTGCGAACGGGTCATCGCTGAGAAGCTGGTCAGCGCCGGGGTCTCCGGCGAGGCAAAGGGTTGCCAGCGGTTTGGTCACACCCTCATTTAACCCCCTGCGCTGCCATTTCTGGCCGGAGTGTTTTCTCGAGCGGGCGAACCACGCAGTTCAGCCGGATTAGCTGATCCGGCAGGGGCGGTGTTGACTGGGAGGTATGGGCTCTCGATCATGGATTGGCTGGGCCGCGATAGGTGTCGGCGTCTGCGCAGTGATAGCAGCTTTCGCGACCAGCTCGACCCAGGTCGGGCAGGGAGTTACCTTCGGATTCGGCGCGTTCATTGTGTTCTTCGGGGTACTGGCCGTCCTGGCCCACAACCGAACCCCCGATGACTGGGGTCTGGCCGTGGTCGGGTTTGCCATGATCGCCGTCCCGTTCCTGGCGAACGGCTACGCCTACGATCCCGGAGCCTCGATAACGTGTTGGGTCGCCGGCGGCCTGTCCATGACTCTCGGCGCCGTCGGCTGGCTCCGTCGCAGGATGCCGACGGAGTACGGCATCAACGAAATGGGCGACAGTCAACGGTTGCGCCACCCCTGGAGTTACCTGATCGGCCGGCTGGCGTTGGCAGTCGGTCTCGCCGCAGTGCTGTTGGGCATCGCGCTTCCCACCACAGCAGCCGGGACCGCGGTCACGATCGGTCTGGGTGGATTGATTGCCGTGATCTCCGTCTGGTCACTGCTCGCCTCCGATCCCACCCACGACTTCCTGTCGCTGGCCATAGCCGGATTCGCACTGTTCTTGTCGCCGTGGGTAGCAGGATTCGCCGGGGACAACTCGGCATGGACGGCCTGGCTGGCAGGTGCCGTCGCCTCGGCGCTCGGGATAGCCGGCTACCTGCGGGATGAGCGTCTGGACTTCGCAACCGCCGTGCGGGACGACTCGGCCGAGCGGTACCGCAGCCGATATCGCTGAGCGGGGCTGGTGGCGGTTTTTCCCTTTCGGGCTTGATTGACCAACTGCAATACGACGGTTTATCGAGGTGTCGGCACCTGCTGGTCGAGCAACATGCCGGTAAGCAGTGCAAACGGGTTTTCGGTGAGAATCTGATCGGCTTCAGGGTCCTGGGCCAGACAGAGCGCCGGAGATGTGGTCACACCGCCATTTAACCCCTGTTCAGCGTGATTCGGCAGGACAGGGGTTCGTCTGGTAACAGACTGACTAGGCCTCCGGCTTCGAGCTTGCCGGCGAACGCTTGCCGGCCGCTGCGCCCGCCGTCGATTTTGCGAACGTCGACTTCGCGGACGGTTGCTTCGCGGCCGCCGGCTTCGCGGCCGCCGCCCGAACCGGTGTTGCCGTCTTGGCCGCCGCCGGGGGGCTTGCCACCACGGCGGTTACCGCCGGTGCCCTGCCGCCGGGTCGGGTGATGGACCCGAAGCTGGGCGGGGTGTTGCGCACGGCGTCGTTGCGGATGTAAGCGGAGTCGATGATGGGTCGCAGAAACTTCTCCAGGCCGTCGATGACATCCTGCTGGACGCCCAGGTTCTTCAGCGGCCGCAGCAGTGGCAGGTCGGCGGTGGGCACGAGGTAGGTCGTGGTGGTTCCGCCCGCCCGATTCACCGTGGTGGTGACGTTCTTCTCCGGCACCAGGTCCAGATCAGCGAACATCGCGTCGTAGTGCACCGAACCCCAGTCCTCGAGCCGATATTGCTCGACGATCGGCTCGTCGATGATCTGCTGGAGCAGCCCCGTGCCCGCCATCGCGTTGAGCACCGCCAGCAGGTTCCATGACCGGTCCGGCCAGTCACCCATGCCGTCGTACTCGCCGGCGACGACCGTGACGTCGTACTTGGTCACCGGAATCCCGGGGACGGTGTAATCGAAGATCGGCAGGGTCAGCCCCCGCAACTGCTTGAACACGCCGCGGTCGGCATCGCCGAGTACCACGAACGAGATTTCCTCGGCCGCAGGCCCGTTCGGGTCCTTGGCGAGGCGGCGCATCACCTCGTTGACGGCCAGCGTGCTGCCCGAAGCGGCGACGACGATTTTCTGCCCCGGGGTGGTGCGGATCGCCGCGTCCAGCGTCTCCACGCCGGCGGCCACCGACTGGTTCAGTGTCAGCGTGCCGTTGAACGGCGCCAACTCACCCGGCCAGGGCAGGCCGACCAGATTCTCCTCGTTGGCGAAGCGGCCGCCGGCGACCCGTGCGATCAGCTCCGGCTCGACGGTCTCGTAGCCGAGCCCACCGATGGCCAGCACCGTGGCGGTCAACTCGAACTCGGCCGAGTACGGCGCCGGCGCGGTCGCCGGCTCAGAGACCGCGGCGACCAGACCCAGTCCGATGATCGTTGCTCCGCCGACCTTGCTCAGTTTGTCCAACATCGAAAAGACCCCCCCGGGTTGGCGCGCCGATCAGATCGGCGCCTGGCATTCTCAGCAAATTCTACGGATCGGGCCTGACACAATGCAAACCGGCGAGGCCGCACAACGGCCACCCGGGCCGGAGGTGAGATGACGGACGCGACGGCCCTGACCCTGACGGTCGTCCTGGTGGCCGGGGCGCTCGTGCTGGGGTTGATCGCGGTGTTGACCCGGCGGGTGGTCAGCACCCCGGCCGAGCGGACCGTGCACGCCGCGCTGCATACCGCATCGTTGGCCGCCCGCCCGCTGCGCAAAGGCCTGCACGCCGACTCCGCCCGCGGCGCCGTACCGCACCTTCGTGCGCTGACCGGCTCGAACGGGTTGGCACTGTACGGCCCCGACGCCGAGTTCCTGGCTGCCGACCCGCCGGGCGACGGGATCTGGACGCCGACGACTAGGAAGGAATGTCTGCGTATCGCCCTGGAGTCCATCGACGGCCGGCGCCGGGTGCTGCGCCGGGAGCAGACCCCAGCGGTGGTGGGCCAGCCGCTGCTCGACGATGACGGCATCGTGCTGGGAG
>JBFYOR010000404.1:0-2534 GCA_041303695.1 Mycobacterium sp.
CTGTTCCGTTCCGGCGGCACCCTGCGGGCCGCCCTCGACGCGGCCCTGTCCTCCCCGGCGGGGATCGGGGTGGCGATCGACGATGTCGGAGCGGTGATCGGCGGCACGATGGCCGACGACGTCATCGACGCACTCGACCGGCAACGGCAGGCCCTGGAACCCGATCCTGAGTCCGAGCACTACGAGCCGTCGTCACCGGAAGCCCTGGCTGCCGAGCCTGAACCCGGGCCGGATACGGACTGAAATCCCTTGCGGTATCTGCTCACCCACCTTGACAGCGCCTGGACGCTGACGTTGATCCATCTGCGGCTCTCGCTCATCCCGGTCCTGCTGGGCCTGCTGATCGCCGTCCCCGTGGGTGCGCTGGTGTGGCGGCACACCGCGCTGCGCCGGCTGACCACCCTGGCCGCCAGCATCATCTTCACCATCCCCTCGCTGGCCCTGTTCGTGGTGCTGCCGCTGATCATCCCGACCCGGATCCTCGATGAGACCAACGTCATCGTCGCGCTGACGCTCTACACCACCGCGCTGCTGGTGCGAGCCGTCCCGGAAGCGCTTGACGCCGTGCCGGCCTATGTCCGCGATGCCGCCGCAGCGGTGGGGTACACCCGAATCGGTCAGTTGGTCAAAGTTGAACTTCCGCTGTCGATTCCGGTTCTCGTCGCCGGTCTGCGGGTGGTGGCGGTGACCAATATCTCGATGGTGGCGGTCGGATCCGTCATCGGAATCGGCGGCTTGGGAACATGGTTCACCGAGGGCTACCAGGCCGATAAGAGCGACCAGATCGTGGCAGGCATCATCGCGATCTTCGTGCTGGCGGTCATCATCGACGTCCTCATCCTGGCGGCCGGACGGATCATCACGCCCTGGGTCCGGAAAACCAAGGCGGCGGCGTGAACTTCCTGCAGCAGGCCCTCGCCTACATCTTCAGCGCCGAGAACTGGAGTGGTAAGGCGGGTTTGGGCGCCCGGATCATCGAACACCTGCAGTACACCGGGGTTGCGGTGCTGGTGTCCGCGCTCATCGCCATCCCGATCGGACTGGTGATCGGCCACACCGGACGCGGCTCTTTCCTGGTGGTCACCGCCGTCAACGCGCTGCGCGCCCTGCCGACCCTCGGGATCCTGCTGCTCGGTGTGCTGCTGTGGGGACTGGGACTGCTGCCGCCGACCGTGGCGTTGACCCTCTTGGGCGTGCCGCCGTTGCTGGCCGGTACCTACGCCGGGATCGCCAATGTGGACCCGAAGGTGACCGACGCAGCGCGGTCGATGGGCATGTCCGGGCGGCAGGTGCTGACCAGGGTGGAGCTACCCAACGCGTTACCGCTGATCCTCGGCGGCCTGCGCACGGCCACCCTGCAGGTGGTCGCCACGGCGACGGTGGCGGCCTATGCCAGCCTGGGCGGGCTGGGCCGTTACCTGATCGACGGAATCAAGGTCCGGCAGTTCTACCTGGCCCTGGTGGGGGCGCTGATGGTGACGGTTCTGGCCCTGGTGCTCGATGGTCTGCTGGCGATGGTGGTGTGGGCCTCGATGCCGGGAACGGGGCGGTTGCGGCCCCGGCTGCCGCAGCCATTGCTCGACGACGAGATGCGTCTGGACGCCGGATCGGCCGGGCGGACTCCCGACTACAGCCGCGCCGGGCCGTCCCCTACGGTGGAAGGGTGGTGACTGCAGCCGAAGGGTCCAGCGGGCGAGACTGGCCCGCGATTCTGACCTGGCGTTCACCGGACGTCTCGCGAATCGAGTCGGCCCGCGTCCAGGTCGCCGGCAACCGGATCAAGGCGCACGGGCGCATCGTCGCCGCGGCCACCGACAAGAATCCGGCGTTCAGCGCCTCCTACGACCTGGTGACCGACGACACCGGCGCCACCAAGCGGCTGTCACTCACCCTCACCCTGGCCGAGCGGGACCGGCAGATGTCGATAGCCCGCGACGAGGAAAACATGTGGCTGGTGACCGGTCACGAGGGCGAGTTCCGCGGCGCCTACGAAGGCGCCCTGGACGTCGACGTGGTCTTCAGCCCGTTCTTCAACGCGCTGCCGATCCGGCGGACCGGGCTGCACCGTAGGGCCGAGTCGTTGAACATTCCGGTGGTCTACGTACACCTTCCGGAGTTGACCGTGGCCCCGGCCACGATCAGCTACACCAGCTTCGGCGCGGCCGGCAGCGAGGGCAACAAACTGCACTCCCCGGTCGCGGAGACCACCATCGTCGTCGACGACGACGGGTTCATCGTCGACTATCCGGGCCTGGCAGAGCGGATCTGATCACCGCGCCGGAGCGCCCGGCCGCGGCGAGTTCCTCACGCCAGTTCACCCCGCCGAGTTCCACCGCGACCACATCGGGCCGCGGGAAGCTCTCGAAGCGGACCCGCGCGGCGTGTCCGGCGTACACCAGTTCGGCCACCGAGCCGCTGTGCAGCAGCGATTCCCGCGCCTGGTGAAGCAACTCCAGCGCCTTGTCCAGTGCGGGGACCAACTGATCGGCGTTCGCCTCGCACATCGCCCGCACCAGGTCCGGGGCGGTGCTCGC
>JBFYOR010000405.1:0-2906 GCA_041303695.1 Mycobacterium sp.
GGGCGGTGCTGCGCAACGCGATGGCCAAGGGCGGAATCGCCGCCTACTCCGGTGAGTGGTGGCACTTCGACGGACCCGGCGCCGGTCAGCCCCGCGCCATCCTGGACGTGCCGGTCAACTAGCCCGGCCGGGAACTGAACGGCCGCAGCAACGACCGGCGCTGGCGTCTTTCGGCTCTTTGCGGGTATTTTCAAGGCGCCTGCGTTGGTGCTGGCAAAGGGGAGGAACCATGCGCCATCTTCGTTCGGCACTGGCGGCGGTATGGGCCGTCGCAGTCGCCGTGGTGCTCATGGTGCCCACCACGATCCGGTCGGCGATCGACCTGGCGGCGACCGCGCTGTACATGGGCGGTACCGACCACCCGTTGAGCATCCCTGAGGACACCACCGAATACATCAACTTCTACGTCGACTGGGCATACAACGGCTTCGTCGGCCCGTCAGGCCTCTGTACCGGCGGCGACCCCGGTTGCACCCCGGTGGCTGTTCGCACCCCCGCCCAGTTCTGGCCGATCACCGGGCTGCGCGCCATGACGTACGACGAGTCGGTCGGCATCGGACTGGCCAACCTCCGAAACTGCCTGAGCGGTGTCGCCTGCACGGTGACTGACGCCCCTTTCGTCAACACCGGGTCCCGCCAACTCACCGATACCTCCTACACGGTGTTCGGCTACTCCCAGAGCGCCGTGATCGCCAGCATGATGAAAAGCGAGCTGATCGCGCATCCGCCGTCGGGCACGGTCAGCTTCGTGTTCGAGTCCAACCCCAACCGGCCCAACGGCGGGATTCTGGAGCGTTTCGTCGGCGTCCACATACCGATCCTGGGAGTGACGTTCAACGGTGCGACGGTGACCAATTCTCCCCAGCCCACGCCGCTGACCACCGTCGATGCCGTCCACCAGTACGATCCGGTGGGCGACTTCCCGACCAATCCGCTCAACCTCCTCGCAGATCTCAACGCACTCGTGGGGTTCTTCTACGAGCATCCCGAGGGAGGGACCGGAACGCCGGAACTCCAAGGCCAATACCAGGATTCGACCTATTACCTGATACCGACAACGACGCTGCCGTTGCTGCGCCCGCTGACGGTCCTGCCCTACCTCGGGCCGCTGCTCGCAACAGTTCTCGATCCCGCGCTGCGCGTCCTGGTGGAGACCGGCTACGACCGCACCATCAACCCGGGTGCGCCGACCCCGGCAAAGTACCTGTACTTCCCCAACCCGATCACCACAGCGGTCAACGTCCTCAAGGCTATTCCGACCGGCTGGGACAACGGAATCGCCCACATCACCGGCGATCCGTCGAACCGGCCGTTCCACACCACGGCACCGGGCCCCTACGGGGTGGGCGGGCCCCCGGGGTACGCCGGGGCGATCGATCCCTACGGACCCCCCACCCCTGCCGATCTGACCGTGCCTGTCGCCGTCCCCGCCGCACCGCCCAACCCGAGCGTCGCCCGTTCTCGGCCCGCCGCGACGGCGACCGATCCGGTGCCGGTGGCCGCGCCGCGGCGCGCGCCGTCCCCTGCGGCGGCACGTGCAGAGATCGACGCTGCGCCGGCGGACGCGGCGAACCCGAAACCGCATCGCCAGCAACGCGCCGATCGGGCCAACCGGGCCGAGCGCGTCGGCAGCGTCTCACGCCGCGCCGCCTGATCCGCCGCCGTCGCTACCCGATAGCGGCGCGGGACGCCCGATCGAGGAAGGGCAGCACCAGCGCGGCGAACTCATCGGGGCTCTCGATCTGAGGCATATGCCCGATACCGGGCAGCAGATGAGTCTCGGCATGCGGCAACACCCGTCGGGCCTCATCGATGTGATGGGCCGGGAGCACCTTGTCCCGATCACCCCACATCACCATGGTGGGCCGGGGATGCAACGCGGCGAAGGCGGCCAACTGCCGCCGCCAGCCCGGCTTGACGCCGCGCGCGGTCGCCAGTTCCACGGCGGCCGCCAGCATGACCTGGCCATGGTGCGGCTTGGCGGCGATGGCCATCGCACGATCGATCCGCTCCCGGGTGGCCAGCGCAGTGTCGGCGTAGCAGGCCCGCTCCAGCATCCCGGCCGCGGCGCGGGAGGTGCGCCGGCCGGCCAACGGGCCGATGACCGGCATGGCCAGGATCCGCAGCAGGACCGTCACCTCGCGGCCGAATCCGGCACTGTTGATCAAGGCCAGGCTGGCCACCCGCTCAGGGCGGTGCGCCAGGGCCTGCATGGCGATCGCTCCACCGAGTGAGTTGCCGACGATGTGCACCGGCCGCATCTCGCCGAGGACGTCGACCGTGCCCAGCACACCTTTGGCGAAGGTGGACAACGTGATCGGGCCGTCGGGCCGGTCGGAGAACCCGAAGCCGGGCACGTCCACGGCGATCACCCGATGATCGGCGGACAGCCGCTCGAACTGCGGATCCCAGTCCTCCAGGCTGCGGCCGATGCCGTGTACCAGCAGCACCGGCGGCTTCTGCGGATCGCCGTCGACCCGGACCCGGACCCGGCGGCCCTCCACCTCGACGAAGGCGGGCCGGCTCATGCCCGGGCCGCTCCAGCGGTCGCGACCGAGCGCGCCGTGGTGCTGAACCGCAGCGCCGGATCCTCCACGGGACCCTTGCGCAGCCGGGCGTAGTCCGACCAGTAGTCCATCTCGATCGTCCACGGCCCGCTGTCGCCCTGCTGCGGGAACGTGTCGACCGCACGCAGGATGTAACCCGCGCCGAAGTCCAGCATCGGGCGCTTGCCGACCCCCGAGTCGTCGGCGACCGGCATGACGGTGGTGTAGCCGTGCTGGTCCATATAGGCCAGCAGCCGGCACAGGTGCTCGCAGACCAGGTCGACCTTCAGCGTCCACGACGAGTTGGTGTAGCCGAACGCGAACGCCATATTCGGGATGCCCGACAGCATGAAGCTCTTG
>JBFYOR010000406.1:0-4926 GCA_041303695.1 Mycobacterium sp.
AGGCCCGGTAGTTGCCGGTCACCACGATGCGGGTCTCGGTGTCGTTGGGCAGCACCGCCCGGGCCGCCTGGCGGGCCTGTTTGCGACGCAGCACCGCGTTGGGGGCGTCGGCGAACTTGGCCTCCAGCTTGGCCAGCAACTCCAGGTAGGCGGTGCGGCTGGCGTCGGCAGCGGCCAGCACGATCTGCTGCAGTTCGGGGTCGTCCTCGAGTCCGGGCGGCAGTACCACCTGCGCCTCGTCGGCGGGGACGTAGCGCTGGG
Source organism: Mycobacterium sp. (assembly GCA_041303695.1). Taxonomy (GTDB): domain Bacteria; phylum Actinomycetota; class Actinomycetes; order Mycobacteriales; family Mycobacteriaceae; genus Mycobacterium. Next base: position 262 of record JBFYOR010000406.1, read on the forward strand.
ACAGCTGCGAATAGGAGAAGTGCCGGTGCCGGATGAGCTCGTGGGTGCAGGACCGGGAGATGCCGGTGATGTAGAAGGTCACCGAGGCATGCTCGAGCACCGAGAAATGCCCGACGTCGATGATGTGCTTGAGGTAGGACGCGTTGGTCGCGGTACGCGGATTGGGTTTGGCCCAGCTCTGGTAGCAGGCCCGGCCGGCGAACTCGACCAGCGCCTGGCCGCCGTCGGCGTCGGTGCTCCACGGCATGGCGTCGTCGTCATCGATGACGGCGGGCGCCAGGAACTCCGTCCTGGCGATCAGGGTCACCCGTAAGGGCGCGGTCTCGGCCACCGGCTCAGGGTAACGGGGCGCTCGCCGAGTGTGGGCCCTAAGGCGTGGATCCGGGCTTTCGGTCGGCGTAGGGCCCACATTCGCCTCGCCCCGTTACCCTGAGCCGGTGGCCGAGATCGCGCCCTTGCGGGTGACACTGATCGCCAGGACGGAGTTCCTGGCGCCCGCCGTCATCAATGAGGACAATGCCGTGCCGTGGAGTACCGACGCCGACGGCGGCCAGGCGCTCGTCGAGTTCGCCGGCCGGGCCTGCTATCAGAGCTGGGCCAAACCCAATCCGCGTACCGCGACCAACGCCTCCTATCTGAAGCACATCATCGACGTCGGGCACTTCTCGGTGCTCGAGCATGCCTCGGTGACCTTCTACATCACCGGCATCTCTCGGTCCTGTACCCACGAGCTGATCCGGCACCGGCACTTCTCCTACTCGCAGCTGTCCCAGCGCTACGTCCCCGCCGACGAGGCACAGGTGGTGCTGCCCCCCGGGCTTGAGGACGACCCCGAGTTGCAGCAGATCGTGCTGGCCGCCGCCGACGCCAGCCGCACTGCCTACCTGGATGTGCTGGCCAAGCTCGAGGCCAAGTTCGCTGACGCCCCCAACGCGGTGCTGCGCCGCAAACAGGCCCGCCAGGCGGCCCGCGCGGTGCTGCCCAACGACACCGAGACCCGCATCGTGGTGACCGGCAACTACCGGGCCTGGCGGCACTTCATCGCGATGCGTGCCAGCGAGCACGCCGACGTCGAAATCCGCCGTCTGGCCATCGCCTGCCTGCGCGAACTGGCCGCCATGGCCCCCGCGGTGTTCGCCGATTTCGAGATCAGTGCGCTCGCCGACGGCACCGAGGTGGCGACCAGCCCGCTCGCTACTGAGGTGTAGGGCTCAGCGGGTACCCTAAGTGCCCGTGAGCACCAGCGGATTCGATGCCAGCGCGAGGCTGGGTACGGTTCTGACCGCGATGGCGACTCCGTTCACGGCCGACGGCGCCCTGGACACCGAGACCGCCGCCCGGCTGGCCGTTCGCCTGGTCGACTCCGGCTGTGACGGCCTGGTGTTGTCCGGGACGACCGGGGAGTCGCCGACCACCACCGATGACGAGAAGATCACCCTGCTGCGCGCGGTCCTGGAGGCTGTCGGTGACCGGGCCCGCATCATCGCCGGCGGGGGCACCTACGACACCGCGCACAGCGTGCACCTGGCCAAAGCCTGTGCCGCCGAGGGTGCGCACGGCCTGCTCGTGGTTACCCCCTACTACTCACGGCCGCCCCAGAGCGGGCTGGTGGCGCACTTCAGCGCCGTCGCCGACGCCACCGACCTGCCGGTCGTGCTCTACGACATCCCGGCGCGCTCGGTGGTGCCCATCGAGTGGGACACGCTGCGCACATTGGCGCACCACCCCAACATCGTCGCGGTCAAGGACGCCAAGGGCGATCTGCACGGAGCGGCCCAGATCATGGCCGAAACCAGCCTGGCCTACTACTCCGGCGACGACGCGCTGAACCTGCCCTGGCTGGCGGTCGGGGCGGTGGGCTTCATCAGCGTCTGGGGGCATCTGGCCGCCGGACAACTGCGGGACATGCTGACCGCGTTCGACTCCGGCGATCTGGCCACCGCCCGTAAGATCGCGGTTTCGCTGGGGCCGCTGAACGCCGCGCAGAATAGGCTGGGCGGGGTCACGCTGGCCAAAGCCGGCCTGCACCTGCAGGGCTTCGACGCCGGCGACCCCCGGCTGCCGCAGATGCCCGCCACCGCAGAGCAACTCGACCAGCTGGCCGCCGACATGCGCGCGGCAGCCGTGCTCGGAGCGCGCCCGCCCGCCGAGCGGCTGCAGCACTGATGAACAACGATCTTCGGCCACCGAATCCACTGGCCCCGGGTGCGCTGCGGGTCACCGCGCTCGGCGGGATCAGCGAGATCGGCCGCAACATGACGGTTTTCGAGCATCTGGGGCGTCTGCTCATCATTGATTGCGGTGTGCTGTTCCCGGGACACGACGAGCCCGGCGTCGACCTCATCCTGCCGGACCTGCGCCATATCGAGGATCGGCTCGACGATATCGAGGCGCTGGTCCTCACCCACGCGCATGAGGACCACATCGGTGCGATCCCGTTCCTGCTCAAGCTGCGCAGCGACATCCCGGTGGTCGGTTCGAAGTTCACCCTCGCCCTAGTGGCCGCCAAGTGCCGGGAACACCGGATCAAACCCACCTTCATCGAAGTCCATGAGGGGCAACGCAGTACGCACGGCGTCTTCGAGTGCGAGTACTTCGCGGTCAACCACTCCATCCCCGACGCACTGGCCATCGCCGTGCACACCGGTGCGGGAACGGTGCTGCACACCGGCGACATCAAACTCGACCAGCTTCCCCCCGACGGCCGCCCGACCGATCTGCCCGGGATGTCGCGTCTGGGCGACGCCGGCGTCGATCTGTTCCTGTGCGACTCCACCAACGCCGAGATCCCTGGCGTGGGCCCATCGGAGAGCGAAGTCGGCCCGACCCTGCACCGGCTGATCCGCAACGCGGAGGGCAAACGGATCATCGTTGCCTGCTTCGCCTCCAACGTCGACCGGGTGCAGCAGATCGTGGATGCCTCGGTGGCTTTGGGTCGACGGGTCTCGTTTGTCGGCCGGTCGATGGTCCGGAATATGGCGATCGCCAGAGAACTGGGCTTTCTGTCCGTCGCGGACTCCGACGTCGTCGACATCTCGGCTGCCGAGGCGATGGCGCCGGACCGGCTGGTGCTCATCACCACCGGCACCCAGGGTGAGCCGCTGGCGGCGCTGTCCCGGATGTCACGCGGAGAGCACCGCAGTATCTCCATCACCTCCCAAGACCTGATCATCCTGTCGTCGTCGCTGATCCCGGGCAACGAGGAGGCGGTTTTCGGGGTCATCGACGCGCTGGCCAAGATCGGGGCGCGGGTGGTGACCAATCAGCAAGCCCGCGTGCATGTCTCGGGCCACGCCTACGCCGGCGAGTTGCTGTTCCTCTACAACGCGGTGCGCCCGCGCAATGTGATGCCGGTCCACGGTTACTGGCGGCAGCTGCGGGCCAACGCGAAGCTGGCGGCACTGACCGGGGTATCGGAGGATTCGATCATGCTGGCCGAGAACGGGGTCAGCGTCGATCTGCTGGCGGGCAAGGCCTCCATCGCCGGTTCGGTTCCGGTGGGCAAGATGTTCGTCGACGGTCTGATCAGTGGTGACGTCGGTGAGACCACTCTGGGGGAGCGGCTGACGCTCAGTTCCGGATTCGTGGCGGTCACGGTGGTGCTGCGGCGGGGCACCGGCCAGATCGCCGCGCCGCCACATCTGTACTCGCGTGGCTTCTCCGAAGACCCCAAGGCCCTGGAGCCGGCGGTCCGCCGGGTGGAGCAGGAGTTGGAATCCCTTGCCGCCGACTCTGTCACCGATCCGATACGGATCGCCCAGGCGGTTCGCCGCACCGTGGGGAAGTGGGTGGGCGAGGCCTATCGGCGCCACCCGATGATCGTGCCGACGGTGCTCGAGATCTAACGCTTGTTGACGAAGCCAGCGTCTACCGGCAGTGCCACCCCGGTGACGTAGCGGGCGGCGTCCGACACCAGCCAGGCGACAGCGTTGGCGATGTCCTGCGTCTGGAGAGTCTGCACCGGCAACGCGTTGGTCAGATCCGGGCCGCCGAGGTTCTGTTGGGCCATGCCGTCGAGCCAGGACCGGGTGAAGTCGTTGTCGATCATCGGGGTGTCCACGCCGGCCGGGTGTACGGAGTTGACCCGGATACTGTACGGCGCAAGGAAATTGGCGTAGGCGCGCATGAGGCCGACCACCCCGTGCTTGGCCGCCGTGTACCCGATCGAGCCGGCGATCGGAGCGCCGATACCGACCAGTCCGGCGACCGAACTGGTCAGCACGACGGCCCCGCCCTCGCCCTGCTTGATCAGTGGCCGCATCGCCACGTCGACGGTGTGGTAGACGCCGGTGAGGTTGACGTCGAGCACGTCCTGCCAGGCATCCTCTCCGGTCATCGGGGCGATTCCGGCGTTGGCGATGACGATGTCGAGCCGGCCGAGTTCGGCGATCCCTTCGGCCAGCGCGGTTTTCAGGCCGGCCCTGTCGCGGACGTCGGCCTGCCGGGCGACGATGCGCGCCCCGGTCTCGGTGACCAGCTTGACCGTCGCGCTGAGATCATCGGGGTCGGCCAGCGGGTAGGGCACGCTGGCGATCTGTTCGCACAGGTCGACGGCGATGATGTCGGCGCCCTCGGCGGCCAGGGGCGCGTGCGGCCCCGGTGATGAAAGCGACTTTGCCCTCGAGTGATCCCACGGCTCAGGCGCGCAGCTGGCCCTTGGCCGGG
>JBFYOR010000407.1:0-5126 GCA_041303695.1 Mycobacterium sp.
AGTGGCGAGGCGAACGCCGACGTCTGTGCCAGCGCCGGACGCCGGGTCACCGTCAGCGGGTGCGCAAACCTTGCCGACGTCATGGCGCCCTATGTCGTGCCTCCGGACGCCTACGCCCCGATCACACCGAACGCCAGTGCCTGTGTGGGATGGAACGGTCGCTGGGTCAACGCCAGCGGGTGCACCTGAGCCGTACCCACCGATAGCGAAAACCCCGCGGGCGCCAGGCCCGCGGGGTTTTCGTGTGACGGGTGCTACCCGCGCAAATCGAACCGGTCGTTGTCCATCACCTTGGCCCACGCCGCGGCGAAGTCCTTGACGAACTTCTCCCTGGCGTCATCCTCGGCGTACACCTCGGCCAGGGCGCGAAGCTGCGAGTTCGAACCGAACAGCAGATCGACCCTGCTGGCGGTGTACTTGTTCGCACCGGTGGCGCGGTCCTTGCCGACGTAGGTCCCGTCATCTGCCGGCGACGGAGACCACTTGGTGCTCATGTCAAGCAGGTTCACGAAGAAGTCCGTCGTCAATGCGCCCGGCCGATCGGTCAGGACGCCCAGCTTCGTGTCACCGAAGTTGGCGCCAAGCACCCGCAGACCGCCGACAAGCACGGTCATCTGCGGCCCCGACAGGCCCAGCAGGTTGGCCCTGTCGATGAGGTGGTACTCGGCGGGCAGGTTCAGCCCCTTGCCCGCGTAGTTGCGGAAACCGTCGGCCTTGGGCTCGAGGTAGGAGAACGACTCGACGTCGGTCTGCTCCTGGGTCGCATCGCCGCGGCCCGAGCTGAACGGCACCTCGATGTCGAATCCGGCCGCCTTGGCCGCCTTCTCGACACCGACGTTGCCCGCGAGCACCACGATGTCCGCGAAGGAAGCGTCGACTCCAGACGAGGCCTGGATCCCCTCCAGCACCCGGATCACCTGAGCCAGGTCGTCGGTCTCGTTGACCTCCCAGCCCAACTGCGGCTGCAGCCGAATCCGGCCTCCGTTGGCTCCACCGCGCATGTCGCTATTGCGGTAGGACGACGCTGCCTTCCATGCCGTGGAAACCAGTTGCTGCACGGTCAGACCCGACCCGGCGATCGCGGTCTTGAGCTTTGTGATCTCATCGGCGGACAGCGGCTTGCCGGCGGGCACGACGTCCTGCCAGGCCCAGGTCCGCTCGGGCGCCAGCGGTCCCAGGTAACGGGTCACCGGCCCCATGTCGCGGTGGATGAGCTTGAACCAGGCCTTGGCGAACTCCTCGGCCAGTTCCTCTGGATGATCGAGCCAACGGCGGGTGATCTTCTCGTAGATCGGGTCCATCCGCATCGACAGGTCGGTGGTGAGCATCGACGGATGGGTCTTGCCGTCGCCCTGTGCCATCGGCACCGTATTGGCCCAGCCGTCGTCCTTCGGCTTCCACTGAAACGCGCCGGCCGGACTCTTGGTCAGCTCCCACTCGTTGCCGTAGAGGATTTCCAGGTAGCTGTTGTCCCACTTGGTCGGGGTGTGGGTCCAGATAACCTCCAGGCCGCTGGTGAACGCGTCATTGCCGACACCTGTGCCCTTGTTGCCGTTGGCCCAGCCGAGGCCCATCTCGTCCAGCGGAGCCGCCTCCGGCTCGGGGCCCATGAGATCGGGGTTGCCGTTGCCGTGGCATTTGCCGAACGTGTGCCCACCGACGATCAGGGCCGCGGTCTCGACGTCGTTCATAGCCATCCGGCCGAACGTCTCGCGGATGTCGATGGCCGCGGCCACCGGATCCGGCTTGCCTTCGGGCCCTTCGGGATTGACGTAGATCAGGCCCATCATGGTCGCACCGAGCGGGTTCTCGAGTTTGGTGCGGTCGCTGCCGGCGTAACGGTCCTGGGAGCCCAGCCAATCGCCCTCGGCGCCCCAGTAGATGTCCTCCTCCGGCTCCCAGAAGTCCGCGCGGCCGAACGCGAAGCCGGCCGTCTGGAAGCCCATGGTCTCCATCGCCCGGTTGCCGGCGAAGATCATCAGATCCGACCAGGACAGCTTGTTGCCGTACTTCTTCTTGACCGGCCACAACAGCCGGCGCGCCTTGTCCAGGCTGGCGTTGTCCGGCCAGCTGTTCAGGGGGGCGAACCGCTGCATACCCCGGCCTCCACCACCGCGGCCGTCCTGGACGCGGTAGGTACCGGCGGCGTGCCAGGTCATCCGAACGAAGAAGGGTCCGTAGTGGCCGAAGTCGGCGGGCCACCAGTCCTGCGAGTCGGTCATCAGGGCATCAACATCACGGGTCAGTTCGTCGACGTCGAGGGTCTGGACCGCCGCCCGGTAGTCGTAGTCGGGGTCCATCGGGTCGATGACGTCCGGGTTCTTCTGCAGGACCTTGAGGTTGACGGCGTTCGGCCACCAATCGCGGTTGCTGCCGCCCTCGACGGGAGGCCTGATGCGCATCGGACAGCCGCCGGCCGCGGAATCCGTTTGAGCCTCGCCGATGGGTGGATGTTCGTCAGCCACGTGTATTCCTTCCAGACTTGGATTTGGTTGAAAAAGCGGTGATCACCGGTTGTGATCCCGAAGTTCGTTGGGCTGAGCAGTCGGGGCAGCGGCCCCAGTAGATGACCTCGGCCTCGTCGAGTACGAAACCGTCGAGCGCACCACCGTCGGTGTCGGACAGGGTCAAACACGGCGCATCGCCGACACTGCAGTCGATATCGGAAATCGCCCCGCAGGACCGGCAGACCACGTGGTGGTGGTTGTCGCCGACCCGCGATTCGTACCGCGCGACCGAACCCGACGGTTGAATGCGCCGGATGAGTCCGGACGCGGTCAGCGCGGCCAGGACGTCGTACACGGCCTGGCGGGACACCTCGGGCAGGACGGCCCGTACGGCGCTGAAGATGCCGTCGGTGTCGGCGTGCTGATGATCGGCGACTGCCTCCAGTACCGCGACCCGGGGCCTGGTCACCCGCAACTCGGCCGCCCGCAACTGTTCGGCGAAACCATGAGCGGGGGGCACAAGCCGATCTTGTACCGTTTTCTGGAATGAGTCAAGTATGTGCGACTCGGTAAGGTTTCGTGCCGTGCCTCTCAATACGGTCGCGGTCGAAATGGTCCCGCCGAACACCGACCGCAGCCTGTCCGAGCAACTCGAGGAGGCCCGCAAGGTCGCACTGATCTCCGCCGAGGTCGGTATCGCCGACGCAATCGGGCACGTGATGATCCCGGGCATGATCGCCGAGGATGACGATCGCCCCGTCGAGATGAAGCCCAAGCTCGACGTCCTGGACTACTGGCAGCTGATCGCCCCGGAACTGCCCGGGGTCAAAGGACTGTGCACCCAGGTCACCGCGTTCTCCGGCGAGGCGGACCTGCGCCGGCGGCTGGCCGATCTGGTGGCCGCGGGGATGGAGGGCATCGCCTTCGTCGGGGTGCCCCGGACCATGAGCGACGGTGAAGGCTCCGGGGTCGCCCCCACCGACGCTCTGGCCATCTACCGGGACCTGGTGCCCAACCGTGGTGCGATCCTGATTCCCACCCGCGAGGGCGAACCCGACCGGTTCGGCTACAAATGCCGCCAGGGTGCGACCTACGGTATGACCCAGTTGCTGTACTCCGACGCGATTGTCGGTTTCCTGGCCGAGTTCGCCCGGGTCAGCGACGAGCGGCCGGAGATTCTGCTGTCCTTCGGTTTCGTGCCGAAGGTGGAAAGCCGGGTGGGACTGATCAACTGGCTCATCCAGGATCCGGGCAACGAGGCCGTCGCGCGGGAGCAGGCGTTCGTCGCGGACCTGGCGGACGCCGATCCACCGGTCAAGCGGCGGATGATCGTCGACCTCTACAAGCGGGTGGTCGACGGCGCTGCCGACCTCGGATTCCCGTTGAGCATCCACTTCGAGGCGACCTACGGCTATTCGGCCCCCGCGTTCGAGACCTTCGCCGAGATGCTGGCTTACTGGTCGCCCCGGTGAAAACCTGGATCGACTTCGACGCCGCTCCGGTCTTCGTCATTCCGCTGACCGATCCCGTCGCAGACCTGACGGTCTGCGAGGGCATGCTGATCGAAGGCCCGCAGGGGTGGGGGGAGTTCAGTCCGCCCGCCGGGTGCGATGACCGGCAGGCGGCGCGCTGGCTGACCGCGGCCATCGAGGGCGGAACGGTCGGCTGGCCGGATCCGGTCCGTGGTTGGGTACCGGTTGCGGTGCCCGTGCCGTCGGTGAGTCCGGCCCGGGCCCGGGAGATAGTCGCCGCCGCCGGCTGTCGCACCGCCGCGGTCCGGGTTGGTGACCGGCCGGACTCGCTGGCCGGCGATATTGCCCGTTTGGAAGCGGTCCGCGATGTTCTGGGACCGTCCGGCGCCATCCGCTGCGATGTCAACGGGAACTGGGATATCGACGCCGCTGCGGCGTCGATTCCAGCACTGGACCGGGCCGCCGGCGGGCTCGAGTTCGTCGAACAACCCTGCCGCACTGTGGATGATGTCGCGGCACTGCGCCGCAGGATCGACGTCCCGATCGCCATCGACCAGTCGATCCGGGACGCGATCGACCCCCTGCGACTGGCGCTGGCCGAGGCCGCCGGCGATCGAGACGCTGCTGCCTGGCTCGGCGGCCTCGCACTGGCCGGGGTGCTGCCCGACGCCGGCTTCGCTCACACCCTGGCCGGAGCGCTGCTGCTGACCGGCGATCTGGTCAGCGACGGTCGGTCGCTGATCCCCGTCGACGGTCAACTGCCGGTCGCGCCGATGCCGCCGGGGCCTGATGCGGCCCGGCTGGAGCGGTTCGGTGCCACCGACCCGGAGACGGTCGCCCGCTGGCGTGGGCTGCTCGCGTCGGTGCAGCGCTTCCTCTAGCGGCCTCTGGCGGCGCGCGCCACCGTCGTCCCGGGGTGAGCCGCTATCCGGGGTCGTCGTCGGGTCGGAGTAGTTCTTCTCCGGTGGTGGTAGTGGTTGATCCTGTTTTGGCCGCGGTCGAGGTGTGGGGGTGGGATCCATTCGGTTCGGTTGTCGCCCTTGCGTTTTCGGGTGGTCCATCCGGTGGGGGTGTCGTTGACGAGGCGGTTGTCGCATCCGCAGGCCAGGGTGAGGTGGTTGATGTCGGTGGTGCCGCCGTGTTACCAGTCGCGTTGGGCGTGGTGGACCTGGCAGTTGTTGGGTGGGGCGGTGCAGTTGGGTTTGGT
>JBFYOR010000408.1:0-3419 GCA_041303695.1 Mycobacterium sp.
GCCCTGATCCTGGTTCAGCGGTTTGACGACCACCGGCCAACCCAGCCGGGCGGCAGCCTGTTGCGCGCCGTCGAGATCGGCGACCACCTCCCCGGTGGGCAGTGGCAGGCCCGCGTCGGCCAGGGTGCGACTGGCCTTGAACTTATTGCGCGCGGCCATCGTCGCAATGGCGGTGGTCCGCCCGGTGAAACTGCTGTCGATCCGCTCGGCGCCTGCGCCCCAACCAAGTTGCACCCAACTGGGCAGCACGTCGAACGGGATGTCGCGGGCGACAGCGGCCTGGACGAAGCGCAGCGTGTTGGGCGGCAGTCCGCCGTTCTGGGCTCCCGGAAGCCCCGCCCGGAAATGCTGGATCAGCGCATCCAGCGCCTGACGGTCCACGACCGGCGCCGACCAGTGCTCGATGAGCCGCACCGCGAGTTCGAGCGCGTCGCCGAAGATCGCCTCACGTCGCCACGGGATGGCCAGTCGCAGCCGGCCGGGACCCGAGCTCACCACCCGGCCGCGCCAGACGGGGTCTCGGGCCCACCGTTGCAGGGCCACCGTCACAGCGACCACCCAGTCGCCCAGGCCGTCGACCTCATCGATGAGAAAGACTGCCGGCCAATCCGATTCGCAGACCCCGTAGAGCGGTTCTTCCGGGCACAGGGTCATGACGCCGGCCCTGATCCGCTCGTCCGCGTCACGGCTCCACTGGCCGCTGTAGCGCAGGTCGACGACCGCCGTGCGCTCCGCCAGCCCAGCTGAACAACCGGGCAGCAGGCGTTTGTGCTCGACAACCAGCCTCGTCACCATCGCAGCGGTACGCTACCGCCCACCCATATCCTGCGCGATAAGGGGCACAAGGCTTTTCCCGCACGGCCTAGCGGTGCTCGATGGCCAGTGTCCAGTGATTGGTCTCGTCGGCCCGGTGGTATGTCAGCCGATTGAGCACTGCCTGCGCCAACGGAAGTCCCCGTCCCCGTTCGGCGAGGTCGTCCGGCATTCCGGGGCCAGGCAGGGCAGCGGGGGCGGCGATGCCGTCATCGATGAATTTGACGAGGATCTCGTTGTCGCAGACAGATGCCCACATCTGCAACCGGACGAGCCTGTCGAGGGAGGCAGTCGCGTGCTCGAGGATGTTGGCCGCGATCTCGTTGACCGCGATTCCCAGCCGTATCCGGATGTCCTCGGGTATGTGCGGGTGCTGCGCCCAGAGTGCGGCAAGTGCGTCCGCAATCTGTTCCAGCGCATCGGGACCAACGACCGTGCGAAGGGTTGGCGCGGACATGCGAACAGCCACCCCTTCAGTTCGGCACCGCTTCTGGACCAGTTCGAAGACGGCCCGATCCTATTACAGGGTTGCGTTATTCGCTCACTTAACCGGCTTCGTTGTCGCGCCGTGCCGGAACTCGACCACATCACCGTCGACCATCACGTAATCCTTGCCCTCGATCCGGACCTTGCCGGCGGCCTTTGCCGCGGCCATCGACCCGGCGGCGGTCAGATCGTCGAACGACACCACCTCGGCCTTGATGAAGCCCTTCTCGAAGTCCGAATGGATCACCCCGGCTGCGCGGGGCGCGGTGTCGCCCTGGTGGATCACCCAGGCGCGGGCCTCCTTGGGGCCGGCGGTCAGGTAGGTCTGCAGCTTCAGCGTGTGAAATCCCGCGCGGGCCAGCGCATCCAGGCCGCGTTCGTGCTGGCCGATCGACTCCAGCAACTCCGCAGCAGACTCATCGTCGAGTTCCTGTAACTCTGCCTCGATCTTGGCATCGAGGAACACCGCGTCCGCCGGTGCCACCAGCGCTCGCAACTCGGCGATCCTGGCCTCGTCGCCCAGCACCGACTCGTCGGCGTTGAACACGTACAGAAACGGCTTGATCGTCAGCAGGTTCAGTTCGCGCAGGACGGCGGTGTCGACGCCTCCGCCGGCGCTGCCCGATGTCCCCGGCCCGGCGGCTCCGGAAAACAGCGTCGTGCCGGCGTTGAGAACCTGTTCGGCGGCAACCGCGGCCTCGTGGACCGGCTTGCGGTCCTTGTTGTTTCGGGCCTCCTTCTCCAGCCTGGGCAGCGCCTTCTCCAAGGTCTGCAGGTCGGCCAGGATGAGTTCGGTTTCGATGACCTCGATGTCCGAGCGCGGGTCCACCTTGCCGTCGACGTGCACGACATCGTCGTCGGCGAACACCCGGACCACCTGGCAGATGGCGTCGCACTCGCGGATGTTGGCCAGGAACTTGTTGCCCAGCCCGGCTCCCTCGGAGGCCCCTTTGACGATGCCGGCGATATCGACGAAGGTGACCGGCGCGGGCAGGATGCGCTCCGAGCCGAACATCTCCGCCAGCCGCTCCAGCCGCGCATCGGGCAGCGGTACCACGCCCTCATTGGGCTCGATGGTGGCGAACGGGTAGTTGGCCGCCAGTACGTTGTTGCGGGTCAGCGCATTGAACAAGGTCGATTTACCGACGTTGGGCAGACCTACGATTCCCAGGCTGAGGCTCACGGGGTCACAAGTCTAGGAGAGTCGGCCACCGGGCCATCACCGCTTGGGCACGCCAGCGCGTGCTGGCCGTGTTGACGGGACCGCAACCGGTACGGTCTAGGGGTGCCAGATCAGCGGACGTCAGGGCCCGATCAGGGCTCCGCGTTCCCTCGCCGCGCCGGTGTGCCGTGGTGGGGCGCGGTGCTCATCGCCGTGATCACCACGCTGGCCGGGTTCGCGATCGAGGCCGGATCCGGCAATCAGGAACTCGGAACCGTCTTCGCCCTTTTCTATGCCCTCGGGTGCATCGCCGCGGTGCTCGCGGTGCGCCAGTCCGGCATCTTCACGGCCATCATCCAGCCGCCGATGCTGCTGTTCGTCGCCGTGCCGCTGGCCTATTTCCTGCTGCACGCGTCGGCGTTCAACGGGCTCAAAGATATCGCGATCAGCTGCGGCTACCCGTTGATCGAGCGCTTCCCGTTGATGCTGTTCACCTCGGCCGCGGTGTTGCTGATCGGGTTGGTGCGCTGGTATCTCGCGATGTCGGCGCCGGCCCGCCCGCAGGCTGCCGCAGCACTCGTCGAACCGATGCGGCCGGGACTGCTCGCGGGTCTGACCGCGAGACTGTCGTCGGCCTTCGCCGGAAACGGCGCGGACGCCCAGGAGACCGGCCGGGGGGTGGACGTGCCCCCGACCCGGCCCCGGCACGGAATCGACCGCTCGACCGGTGCGCGCCGGCCACGTCCGGCCCGGCAGTCGCGCGAGCGTGAACCAGTGCCAACGCGTCATGCCCGGCCGCGACGCGATGACCTCGACGGTGCGCCACCGCGGCCCCGCCGGGACTCCGCCCGACGTCCGGCCCGCGACGAAGACCGCACCATGGAGCCCAGGCGCCGGGTGCGCGAACCGCGCGAACCCAGGCGCACTCCCCCGCCGCCGCGACGAGAGCCCCGGGAGC
>JBFYOR010000409.1:0-2664 GCA_041303695.1 Mycobacterium sp.
GCGGTTCCGTATGGTCCGAATCACGCTGTGCATCAATGATTTCCCTTTCCCTTGGTTGACCGACAACTCCCCAGACGGTCACCGCAGCGCCGTCCCGAGAATCTCACCTGCGAGGCCCGCCACCACCGGAACGATTCCCAGGCAGACGAACGCGGGCAGGAAACACAGGCCGAGGGGTCCGGCGATGAGGACCCCGGCCCGTTCGGCCGACGCCGACGCCGCATGCCCGGCGTCGCTTCGCTGCTGCTCGGCCAATTCGGCGACTCCGACCGCGAGGGCGCTACCGGAGGACGCGGAGCGGCGAGCAAGCCGGGCCAACGCAGCGCCTTGCTCGTCGGCGTCTGCGGAGTGCGCCTGCCATGCGGTGTCCGGATCGCATCCCATGGCGAGAAGATCGGTAGCTCGGCGCAGCAGGGTCGCCATCCCCGGGGGTGCGAATGCTGCGGTAGCGCCGGCCGCGGCCGGCACCGTCATTCCCGCCGCCAAACACACCGCCAGGACATCCAGTGCCGATGCGGACGCGAAAGGGTCTCGATGAGAGGAGGTTTCGGCGCCACGTACTGCCGATTGCGTCCTGCGGCCCTGCGCCACGCCCGCGCCGCGGCGGACACCGGTCGGCTGCCCGGCGAGCAGCACAGCTGCGGCCAGAAGCAGGACAGCGGCCGTCATGCGGCGACCCGGTCGACGATCAGGTCCGCCCACACCATGCCCGCGCAGACCAGTCCGACCCCCAGCACCAGAAGCACGCCGCCCGGACCGCCACCCAGTAGGAATCGCAGGGGGTGCGCCCCCACGATCTGACCCAGCAGCACTCCGAGAGCGGGAAGCAGAGCCAGGATGACCGCTGTCGCACGTGCCCCGGCGAGCGCCGCGCGCATGCGTTCGGCGAACCTCTGCCGATCCAGAATATCGCGGTGCGCAGCCCCCATCAGGGTGGACATCGCCAGGCCGTGGTCGGCAGCCAACTGCCAGAACACCGCGAGCCGGTCCCAGTAAACCGGCAACGATGAGTCGGCGCCGATCGAGCGAATGCCGGCCGGCACGTCGGCGCCGAGGTGGGCACGGGCTGCGACGGCACGCAACGCGAGGCCGACCTCCCCGTCGGACTCAGCTGCCGCAACAGCCAGGGCCCGCAACGGATGCGCACCGACGCGTAACTCCCCGATCAGAATGTCCAGGGCGGCCGCCATCGCCCGGGCGTCTGCGCGCTGCCGCCGATCACGCGCCCACCTGCGCCTGCGCATTTCCGTCGCAGCGGCGACGACCGCGCACGCCGTCGCCAGGGCAGGCGGGCCGGCCAGCGCGACGGCGGCCACCGCAACCACCAGCATCGGGGCCACCGCGACCCGCGCTACCGGGCGGGATCGACCGGCGGCGGGTGCTCGCAGATGATGCCGAACCGGCGGCGGCGTCGTCAGATCCGCTGCCGCCAACAGCAGTGCCGCGGTCGGACCGGCGGTCATCGGACCCGCCGTTCGGCGATCAGCTCCCGGAACGGGCCGATCCCGTCCCGGAGACCGCGATCGGCGTCCCATACGGGCAGTGCGACAACCCGTCCGGACTCGATTCGGCGCAGCACCGCGATCTGTGCGAGCCGCCGGCCCCGGGGTCCGCGGTCAACGTGGATGAGGACTTGGACGGCGGCGGCCAACTGGCTGTGCAGCGCGCCGCGGTCCAACCCGCCGAGCGCGGCCAGTGCCTCCAGTCGGGCCGGCACCTCAGCCGGACTGTTGGCGTGCACGGTTCCGGCGCCGCCGTCATGGCCGGTGTTCAGCGCGGCCAGCAGATCGACGACCTCGGCGCCGCGGACCTCGCCGACGACGATGCGGTCGGGACGCATGCGCAACGCCTGGCGAACCAGCTGGCGCAGCGTGATCTCCCCGGCGCCTTCGATATTGGCGCTACGCGCCACCAGCCGCACCAGATGGGGATGCTGCGGCGCCAGTTCCGGAGCGTCCTCGACGCAGAGGATCCGCTCGTGACTCGCTACGGCTCCCAGAGCCGCGGCCAGTAGCGTCGTCTTCCCCGCGCCGGTGCCACCGGAGACCAGGAAGGCCAGCCGCGCGGCAATGACGTCGTCGAGCAGTCGCCCGGCCTCAGGATCTATCGCACCCGCCGCCGTCAGCGCCGCAAGATCCTGTGTGGCCGGCCGCAGCACCCGCAAAGACAGGCAGGTTCCGCCGGCCGCGATCGGCGGCAACACGGCGTGCAGCCGAACGGTGAACCGTCCGCTGAGCCCGCCCACCAACTGTGCGTCGACCCACGGTTGGGCGTCGTCGAGTCGGCGGCCGGCTGCCGCGGCCAGCCGCTGGGCCAGTCGTCGGACAGCCGCCTCGTCCGAAAACCGGATCTCACTGCGGCGCAGCCCTTTTCCATCGTCAATCCAGACGTCGTGGGGTCCGGTCACCAGAACGTCTGTGGTGTCCGCGGCCCGCAACAGAGGTTCCAGAATTCCGGCGCCGGTGAGTTCGGTCTCCAGAATCCGCAGGTGGTTCAGAACTTCGGTATCGCCGAGGACACCGCCGGACTCCGCCCGGATGGCCGCGGCGACGACACTCGGCCGCAGCGGTACCGGTTCGGCAGCCAGCCGTTCCCGGACCCGGTCGATCAGCGACCCGCTCACGATGTCTGGCCCCCGGTATTGCGTTCGACAATCTCCAACAC
>JBFYOR010000410.1:0-2875 GCA_041303695.1 Mycobacterium sp.
CGGCCCGGCGATGATCTCGCGGCCGCGATCCACACCGCGGCGCCCTGGCTGCGCGACGGGGACATCGTGGTCATCACCTCCAAGGTGGTCTCCAAGTGCGAGGGCCGCATCGTGGCCGCCCCCGCCGATCCTGAGCAGCGGGATGCACTGCGCCGCAGCCTGATCGAGGCCGAAGCGGTCCGGGTGCTGGCCCGCAAGGGCCGCACCCTGATCACCGCGAACCGGCACGGCCTGGTGCAGGCGGCTGCGGGCGTGGACGGATCCAACGTGGGCGCAACGGAGTTGGCCCTGCTGCCGGATGATCCCGACGCCAGCGCCGCCCGACTGCGCGCCGAACTTGGCCAGATCGCCGGGGTCGCGGTCGGCGTGATCCTCACCGACACGATGGGACGGGCCTGGCGCACCGGCCAGACCGACGCCGCGATCGGCTCGGCCGGTGTGCCGGTGCTGCACAGCTACGCCGGAGCGAGCGACACCCACGGTAATGAACTACTGGTCACCGAGGTCGCGGTGGCCGACGAGATCGCCGCGGCCGCCGACCTGGTCAAGGGCAAGCTCACCGCGGTGCCGGTGGCGGTACTGCGTGGGCTGGCACTGCCCGACGACGGATCCTGTGCGGCCGGACTGCTGCGCGGTGGGTCCGATGATCTGTTCTGGCTCGGCACCGCCGAGGCGATCGAACTCGGCCGCCAGCAGGCTCTGCTGATGCGCCGTTCGGTGCGCCGGTTCGCCGACCGGGCGGTCGAACCGGAGGTGCTGCAGGCCGCTGTCGCCGAGGCGCTGACCGCACCCGCCCCACACCACACCCGGCCGGTCCGATTCGTGTGGCTGGCCGACCTGGATCGCCGGATCATGTTGCTGGACACCATGAAAGCGGCCTGGCGGGCCGACCTGGCCGCCGATTCCCTGCCGGCTGAGGCAGTCGAACGAAGGGTGGCCCGCGGACAGATCCTCTACGACGCCCCGGAGGTGGTCATCCCGTTCCTGGTGCCCGATGGCGCGCACAGCTACCCCGACCCGGTGCGCACCGCCGCCGAGCACACCATGTTCACCGTCGCGGTCGGCGCGGCGGTTCAGGCACTGCTGGTGGCGCTGGCTGTGCGCGACGTCGGCAGCTGCTGGATCGGCTCGACCATCTTCGCCCCCGACCCGGTGCGCCAGATCCTCGGCCTGCCCCAGGACTGGGAACCGTTGGGCGCCATCGCCATCGGCTACCCCGAGGCGCCGCTGCCGCCGAAGCAGCCGGGCCCGGCCGGCGACCTGCTGGTGCGCCGGTGAGCCTGCACGCCTCCGCGGTCGCCGCGCTGAACGACTGGAATGCCCCCGATCCGGGCCAGGATGCGCTGCGCCACGCGGTGCTGGCGTTTCTACTCGCCCGGTCGGATGGCTGCCAACGGGCCTGTGTGCCAGGACATGTCACCGCTTCGGTGCTCGTCGTCGACCACAGCTGGGATCGGATTCTTCTCACGCTGCACCCCCGGTTCGGCCGGTGGTTGCAACTGGGCGGGCACTGCGAGGACGACGACCCCGACATCGTGGCGGCCGCCCTGCGGGAGGCCACCGAGGAGTCCGGTATCGAGGGCCTGCGCCTGGATCCGGAACTGGCCGCCGTCCACGTTCACCCGGTGACGTGTTCGCTGGGCGTACCCACCCGCCACCTGGACCTGCAGTTCATCGCCGTCGCCCCCGAGCATGCGCAGGCCGTCATCAGCGACGAGTCCCTGGACCTGCGGTGGTGGCCGATCGATGCGCTGCCCGACGATGCCGATCCCGGGCTGGTCGCACTGGTTCAGGCGGCCCGCGCCCGATAGATTCCCGAGCCGTCAGATATCCGAGGAGTAGCGGATACCGCAGTCCGGGATGAGCACCCCCGGCCACACCCGCGCCCCGCGAAGAAGTTCGCAGCGGGCACCGATATCGGCCCCGTCGCCGATCACACCGTCGCGGATCAGCGCGCGCGGCCCGATCCGGGAGCCGAATCCGACGATCGAGCGCTCGACCACCGCGCCGGCCTCGATACGGGCACCGTCGAAGACCACTGCGCCGTCGAGGCGGACGCCGGGGCCGATCTCGGCACCGCGGCCCACCACCGTGCCGCCGATCAGCAGCGCCCCGGGGGCCACCGAGGCGCCGTCGTGCACCAGGCTCTCGCCGCGCCGGCCCTCCAACGCCGGCGACGGCGCGATCCCCCGCACCAGGTCGGCCGAGCCGCGGACGAAGTCGTCCGGGGTACCCATGTCACGCCAGTAGGTGGCATCGACATAGCCGCACACCTTCGCGCCACCGCTCAGCAGCGCCGGGAACACCTCCCGCTCCACCGACACCTCCCGGCCCCGCGGGATGGCTTCGATGACGCCGCGCTTGAAGATGTAGGTGCCGGCGTTGATCTGATCGGTCGGCGGGTCCTCGGTCTTCTCCAGAAACGCCAGCACATTCCCGTCGACATCGGTCGGCACCGACCCGAAGGCCCGCGGGTCGCTGACCCGAACCAGATGCAGGGTGACGTCGGCGTCGCGGTCGGCATGGGTGGCCAGCATCGCGCCGAGGTCCATCCCGGAGAGCACATCGCCGTTGAACACCATCACGGTGTCATTGCGCAACTTGGGCACCACGTTGGCGATACCGCCACCGGTTCCCAGCGGTTGCTCCTCGAAGACGTAGTCGATCTGCAGCCCGAGCTTGGCGCCGTCGCCGAACTCGGCCTCGAAGGTCTCGGCCTTGTAGGAGGTGCCCAGGATGACGTGCTCGATACCGGCGGCGGCGATCCGTGACAGCAGGTGGGTCAGGAACGGCAGCCCCGCGGTCGGCAGCATCGGCTTGGGCGCGGACAGGGTCAGCGGCCGCAGCCGGGTTCCCTTGCCGCCGACCAGAATCA
>JBFYOR010000411.1:0-3481 GCA_041303695.1 Mycobacterium sp.
GACGTCACCTGCAGTGTGACGGTTGACGGCGCCCAGATCCGGCAGCGTTCGGGCCGGGGACTGACCATCTGCACCGGCGCCGCCTAGCGGCGCAGGTGGTCGGGGACGCGCACCGCCAGCATCCCCGCGAGTCCGATAACCAGGACCAGAAGGACGCCACCCAGACCGGCCCGGTCGGACCGGAACAGGTCGACGAAGATGAAGAACAGCCATGGCGCCAGGGGGGCGACCGCCCGGCCCGTCATCGTGTAGAGCCCAAAGGCGACGGATTCCTTGCCGTCACTGGTCATTCGCAACAGCAGGGTTCGGGCCGCCGACTGGGTGGGCCCGACGAAGAAGGCCAGTCCCAGCCCGCACACCCAGAAGGCAACGGACCCGGACAACACCAGAAGCGCCGCACCCACGGCGATCAGGAAGCTCAGCGAGGCCACGATGACCGGTTTGGCGCCCACCCGGTCATCAAGACGCCCGCCCAGGATCGCGCCGAGTGCGGCCACCGTCGAGGCGACGACCCCGAAGATGAGGACGTCGGCCGGCGAGAGTCCGTAGACGCTGACACCCAGGACGGCCCCGAATGCGAAGATGCCCGCCAATCCGTCCCGGAACACGGCGCTGACCACCAGGTAATAGACGAAGTTGCGATCCCGTCGCCACTCGGACCGCAGATCGGAGAACAGTCGGCGGTAGGCCCCGAGGACCCCGGGCAGCGTTGCCTGTCCGGTGCTGTCACCGAGTCTGTGGGCGGTCCACAACAGCGGCAGCGCGAGAACCGCGAACCAGGCGGCGGCCATGACCATCGCCATCCGGACGTTCCAGCCGTCGGAGACCGGAAGGTTGAGCAGACCGCGGGTGGGACCCTCTCCCATGATGAAGCCGGTGTAGACGATCATCAGCAATACGACGCTGCCGGTGTAGCCGGCCGCCCAGCCGAGACCGGAGATCCGCCCGGCCGTTGCAGGCGTGGACAATTGCCGCAGCATGGCGTTGTAGGGAACGCTGGCCAGGTCTCCGCACGCGGCGGTCAGGGCCAGCAGAACCAGGCCGGGCACCAGGTAGCGCGGGTCGGCGCGGATGGCCACCATCGAGGCGGTGAAGGCCACCGCAAGGGCGCTCAGCGACGTCAGGGCGATCCGCCTGCGGTGCGGATCGGACGCCACCACGCCGGTCAGCGGTGCGAGCACCGCAACCGCGAGGCCGGAGACCGTCAGCGCCCGGCCGAGCAAACTGGCCGGAGAGGTGTCACCGGGCAGTCCGGCACCCACCGTCCCGGTCAGGTAGACCGAGAAGACGAAGGTCGCCACGATGGCGTTCATCCCGGTCGAACCGCAGTCCCAGAGCGCCCATGCGGCGATCCTCGACCGCGGCACCCCGCGGTCGGCGCTGCTCATGCGGGCAACCCTATCCAGACCCCTACGATGACCCCATGTCCGTACCCGCGCCCTCCCCGGATGCCCGGGCCGTCGTCACCGGTGCCTCGCAGGGCATCGGCGAAGCCCTGGCCACCGAACTCGCCGCCCGCGGCCACAACCTGATCATCACCGCCCGACGCGCCGAGGTCCTCGAGGAACTGGCGACGGGACTGCAGCAGCGATTCGGGGTGACCGTGGAGGTGCGCGCCGTCGACCTGGCCGACCCCGCGCAGCGCGCCGAGTTGGCCGGCGAACTGGCCCGCCGGGATATCTCGATCCTGTGCGCCAATGCGGGCACCGCCACCTTCGGCGCGGTGGCCAACCTGGACCCGGCGGCGGAGATGGCCCAGGTGCAGCTGAACGTGCTCGGCGTGCACGACCTGGTGCTGGCGGTGCTGCCCGGCATGCTCGCCCGCAACGCGGGCGGCATCCTGATCTCGGGATCGGCCGCCGGCAATTCCCCGATCCCCAACAACGCCACCTACGCGGCGACCAAGGCCTTCGCCAACACGTTCAGCGAGTCGCTGCGCGGGGAGTTGAAGAACACCGGCGTGCACGTCACCCTGCTGGCTCCGGGGCCGGTGCGCACCGAGATTCCCGACCCCGACGAGGCCTCACTGGTGGACCGGCTGATCCCGGACTTCCTGTGGATCTCGGTCGAACACACCGCCCAGCTTTCGCTGGATGGGTTGGAGCGCAACAAGATGCGGGTCGTTCCGGGCGTGACCTCCAAGGCGATGTCAGTCGCCAGTGGCTACGCGCCACGGGCGATCGTGACCCCGATCGTCGGCGCGGTCTACCGCAAACTCGGCGGCGACTAACTGGCCGCGAACAGATTCCTGGCCGTCGGCGAGGTCGACACGGTTTGCGGGTCCGGGTAGGTGCCCAGCACCCGGTCGGCGATCCCGGGGCTGGTGACCGCGTACCAGTAGTGCTCGTTCTTGAAGTGATGTAACCGGTGATTGCGCCAAATCGCCCGGTAGAGAGCGTGTTTGGCCTTGTAGTCGGTGTGCACCAGGTAGTGGGTCCACTCATAGACCATGCCGATCGCGGCCACCGTCACCAGGAAGGTCACGCCAAGGCCGGTACGCGGAATGATCAGCAGTCCGACGATCATCGCGGCGCCGAACGCACCCGCCAGTGACTGCAGTGGGATGAAGATCAGTTTGACGATCCGCGGGTCGATGTGGTGTTCGCGGTGTTTGCGGGACAGCACCGGGTCGATCATCACGGGCCCGATCCGGCGCGGACGCCAGTGCAGGACGAGAACGTGAATCATCCACTCCACGAACGGAAACACCGCCAGCACCACCAAGGGCAGCACGGCGTCGCTCCAACGCCAGTCACCGACCGCGATCCGTGCGACCACGGCGGCGATCAACGCGCCGGCAAGTAGCCACGGCGTCGGATGCCGCCAGAACTCTCGGGCCGCGTCGGTGAGCGTCATACCCCGGCGACTGGTTCGGGCCTGGGGTCGCGTTTGGGTCATCGCAATTCCTCCATTGCGCTCAGCGCCGCGATCAGCGCGTGGGTAGCGGGTTCGAGCAGGTGACGGGCCGCAGCCTGGGCCGCCTCCGGATCACCCGCGCCGATCGCGCGGGCCAGGGTGCGGTAGGCCTCGCTGTGCCCGACTTCGGCGGCCATCATGATGGCCAGCGCCGGCAGGGCCGGCTCGTAGGCGGCGCGCAGCGTATTGAACATCAGGCGAAAGACGATGGAATCGGCTCCGTCGACCACGTGATCCCAGAACGCCAGGGCGTGGCGCTGCCGGCCGACCGGATCGGCGTCGGCCTCCAGGTCCCGGATCGACGCCTCGAGCCGTTCCACCAAGTCGGCGGGGCGGCGCCGGGCCGCCAGTTCGGCCACCTTGGGCCCGTTGTGCAGGCGGGCCTCCAGGATGCTGCGGACTACGGAGGTGTCGATGTCCTGGCCGCGCACCAGCAGCCTCGGTAGCAGGTCCAGACCGGCGTGGCGGCGGAAGTCGCGCACCGTGGTCGAATCCCCTTGGCGCACCTCGACCAGGCCGGCCGCCGCGACCCGCTTCAGCGCCTCCCGGACCGCAGGCCGGGATA
>JBFYOR010000412.1:0-6687 GCA_041303695.1 Mycobacterium sp.
AAATGGCCCGGGGCACGCTGCTGGTGACCGGGGTCAGCGGTGCCAATCCGGGGCCGGACGTCCCCGGCGAGCAGTTCGTCACGATCACCGGGGTGATCACCGGGCCGACGGTCAGCGAGCACGTGGTCTACCAGCAGATGGCCGTCGATACCGCCTCCTGGCCGACGATGGGCCAGCTGATGCCGGTGGTGTACTCGCCGAAGAACCCGGACAAGTGGTTCTTTGCGCCACCGGAGCAGCCGATGCCGCCGGAGCAACCCCTGCCGCCTCAGGCCTGAACGCGAATGTGCGCCCTATGCAGGCAAAAACGCTGAAAAGCGTGCATAGGGCTCACGCTCGGCGACTTCAGGTGTGGGCGATCCGCAGCATGTCGGCCACCCGGGCCAGCTTGACCCGCGGGCGACCGTGCGGTTCGCCGGATGAGCGCTCGTGGGCGTCGATGCGCTGCCAGTGCTCGTCGGTGATGAGCTCCGGCTGCTTCTGCGCCAGCCAGCCGGCGAGTTCGTCGGCGTAGGCCCCGGCCACCTCGGGCAGTGACGCGCCGGCCAGGTCGGCCAGCACGGTGTCGACGGTGTCGGCGGAGTCCTTTTTGTTGGTGCCGATCACGCCGGACGGGCCGCGCTTGATCCAGCCCACCACATAGTCGTTGGTGCGCCCGGTGATCCGGCCGTCCGCATTCGGGATGGTGCCGGTGCGATCGTCGAACGGCAATCCCGGGATGGCCACCCCGCGGTAGCCGACCGCGCGCACCACCAGCTGGGCCGGCAGGGTCTCGCGCTGGCCGGTGTCGACGGCGACCGTGCGCCCGGATTCGTCGGTGAACAGCTGGTTGCGGCCTAGCACGATGGTCTGCACCCGATCGGTGCCGGTGATCTCGATGGGGGAGGTGCAGAACCGGAACACGATGCGGCGCATGCCCTCCCGCGGCTCGCGGGTCGAGTACTCGCGCAGCACCTTGATATTGGCGGCCGCGGTCTTGCCGGCCTCGGCTGCGTCGGCGTCGGTGATGCCCTCGAAGTCAGCCGGGTCAACGATGACGTCGACCCCGTCCAGTTCGCCCAGTTCGCGCAGTTCCAGCGTGGTGAACGCCCCTTGCAACGGCCCCCGGCGGCCGACGATCACCACCTCGGCCACCCCGCGCTGGCGGAGAGCGTCCAGGGCGTGGTCGGCGATATCGGTCTTGGCCAGCACGTCGGGGTCGGTGACCAGGATGCGCGCCACGTCGATGGCGACGTTGCCGTTGCCGACCACCACGGCCCGGCCACTGGAGATGTCAGGAGCCATCTCGGCGAACTGTGGATGGGCGTTGTACCAGCCGACGAAGTCGACCGCGGCGACGCTGCCCGGCAACTCCTCGCCGGGGATACCCAGCGCCCGGTCGGACTGGGTGCCGACGGCGTAGATCACCGCGTCGTAGTGCGTCGCGAGATCGTCGGCCGTGACATCGCGCCCAACAGCGAGATTGCCGAAGAACCGGAACCGGGAGTCGGCTGCGGTCTTCTCGAACGTCCGGCTGATCGACTTGATCTTGGGGTGGTCCGGCGCCACCCCGGAGCGCACCAAACCCCAAGGAGTGGGCAGCATCTCGAGCATGTCGACGCGCACGTCGGCGCCGCCGGAGGCGACGGCATCATCGGCGAGGCGCAACAGCGAGGCGGCCGCGAAATACCCGGACGGGCCGGCGCCGACGATCGCGACGTAGTAAGGACGCATGCTGGGATGGTAATCACCGGTTGAGCGGGCCGGTAACGTGAGACTCCGTGGACCTGGATCGACAGCCGGAGATCGCTGCGCTCGACGCCACCCTGACGACGGTGGAACGGGTGCTCGACATCGATGCCCTGCGGGGGCGGATCGAGAAACTCGAGCACGAGGCGTCCGACCCCAACCTGTGGGACGACCAGAGCCGGGCTCAGAAGGTCACCAGTGAGCTGTCTCACGCCCAGGGTGAGCTTCGCCGGGTGGAGAGCCTGCGGCAGCGCGTCGCGGACCTGCCGGTGCTCTACGAGCTTGCCGAGGAGGCGGGCGGGCCCGACGAGGTCGCCGAGGCGGACGCCGAGCTGAAATCACTGCAGGCCGATGTCGAGGCCCTGGAGGTCCGGACCCTGCTGTCCGGGGAGTACGACGAGCGTGAGGCCCTAGTCACCATCCGCTCCGGCGCCGGCGGAGTTGACGCCGCGGACTGGGCCGAGATGCTGATGCGGATGTACATCCGCTGGGCCGAGCAGCACGACTACGGCGTGGAGGTGTTCGACACCTCCTACGCCGAGGAGGCCGGCATCAAGAGCGCCACCTTCGCGGTGCACGCCCCGTACGCGTACGGCACGCTCTCGGTCGAACAGGGCACCCACCGGCTGGTCCGGATCAGCCCGTTCGACAACCAGGGCCGCCGCCAGACCTCCTTCGCCGAGGTCGAGGTGCTGCCGGTCACCGAGACCACCGACCACATCGAGATCCCGGAGACCGATGTCCGGGTCGACGTCTACCGGTCCAGCGGTCCGGGCGGGCAGTCGGTCAACACCACCGACTCGGCGGTTCGACTCACCCACATCCCGACCGGTATCGTGGTGACCTGCCAGAACGAGAAGTCGCAGCTGCAGAACAAGGTGTCTGCGATGCGGGTGCTCCAGGCGAAACTGCTGGTCCGTAAACGGCAGGAAGAACGCGCCGAGCTCGACGCCCTCAAGGGTGACGGCGGGAGCTCATGGGGCAACCAGATGCGCTCCTACGTTCTGCACCCTTACCAAATGGTCAAGGATCTGAGAACCGACTACGAGGTCGGCAGTCCGGCGGCCGTCCTGGATGGGGACATCGACGGGTTCCTGGAAGCGGGAATCCGGTGGCGCAACCGACGAGATGACGACTGACATCCTGGCATTCCCGATGGCCCAGAAGTGGCATGACTTCTGGCACGGCCAGATCGGTGAATGGATCCTCACCCGGGGCCTGCGAATCACCCTGCTGCTGATCGGGGCGCTGCTGGCCGCCCGGTTCATCAACTGGCTGGCGCAGCGGGTCAGCCGGCGTATCGACGCCAACTTCCAGGAGAGCGACGCCCTGGTCCGCTCGGAGAGCGCCAAACACCGCCAGGCCGTCGCCTCGGTGATCTCGTACCTGGCCATCGCCCTGCTGGGCGTGATGGTGGCGGTCCAGGTGACCGACATCCTGGCCATCCCGATCGGCTCGCTGGTGGCGCCCGCGGCGGTGCTGGGTGCGGCGCTGGGCTTCGGCGCGCAGCGGGTGGTGCAGGACCTGCTCAGCGGCTTCTTCATCATCACCGAGAAGCAGTACGGCTTCGGTGACCTGGTGCAGCTGACCCTGGGCTCCAGCAACGACGCGATGGGCACCGTCGAGGACGTCACGCTGCGGGTGACCAAGCTGCGCACCTCGGAGGGCGAGATGTACACCATCCCCAACGGCCAGATCATGAAGTCGTTGAACCTGTCCAAGGACTGGGCGCGGGCCGTCATCGACATCCCGGTACCGGCGTCAGCCGACCTCAACCTGGTCAACGAGGTGCTGCACGGGGTGTGCGCCGCCGCAGGCCAGGACCCCGACCTCAGCGACCTGCTACTGGATTCGCCGCAATTGATGGGCGTGGAGAGCATCGAACTGGACACAGTGAACCTGAGGATGGTCGCGCGCACCCTGCCGGGCAAGCAGTTCGAGGTGGGCCGGCGGCTGCGGATGCTGGTGGTCGCCGCGCTGACCCGCGCGGGCATCGTCACCTCCGTCGACAACGGTCCGCTGGTCGGCGCGCTGGTTCACCCGGCGACCGCCGGCGGTGCCGAGGAACAGACCCAGGGGCCGGTGCAGCGATGAGATTTGCACCGATGACAAGCGCCAAGTCCAGGGAGGGCCGTGGCTGGCCCGGCTACATCTTCGGCGGCCGGTTGCGGACGTCCACCGCGGCGCTGCTGATCGCGTTCTTCGCGATCTGGTGGCTCTATGACACCTACCAGCCGGCCCCGGAGCCGCCCGAGCAGGTGCCGGCCAGTGACGTGGTGCCGCCCGGTTTCATCCCGGACCCGGCCTACACCTGGGCGCCGCGCACCGATGTGCAGCCCCGCACCACCACGCCGACGACCACGACGACGACCAGTCCCACGACCACCACATCCGGGCCGAGCACCACCCCGACGACGACGGGCGAGGTTCCACCCGATCCGGACGCCCCGGAGACGACGCCGCCCACCTCACCCGGACTGCCCACGAACAGCGCAGCGCCGACGTCCGCCGAGGCCCCCGCGCCCGAGGCGTCCCCGTCGCCGTCCACGCCGCCGCCCGCGACGACCGGAGCGTCACCCGCTCCGGCGGCACCGGCGCGGTAACGGCGGCGTCCCCGGCTAGACTGACGAGCCGTGATGATCACCCTCGACCATGTCACCAAGCAATACAAGGCGTCGACACGCCCTGCACTGGACAATGTCAGCCTCAAGGTGGACAAGGGTGAGTTCGTCTTCCTGATCGGTCCATCCGGGTCGGGCAAGTCCACGTTCATGCGCCTGCTGATGGCCGAGGACATTCCCACCTCCGGCGAACTGCAGGTCTCGAAGTTCCACGTCAACAAACTGTCCGGTCGCAATGTCCCTAAGCTGCGGCAGGTCATGGGGTGTGTGTTCCAGGACTTCCGGCTGCTGCAGCAGAAGACCGTGTTCGACAACGTCGCGTTCGCGCTGGAAGTGATCGGCAAGCCCAACGACGTGATCAAGAAGGTGGTGCCTGAGGTGCTGGACATGGTCGGGTTGTCCGGTAAGGCCAACCGGATGCCGGGTGAACTGTCCGGCGGTGAGCAGCAGCGGGTCGCGATCGCCCGGGCTTTCGTCAACCGGCCGCTGGTGCTGCTGGCCGACGAGCCGACCGGCAACCTCGACCCGGAGACCAGTCGGGAGATCATGGACCTGCTGGACCGGATCAACCGGACCGGCACCACCGTGCTGATGGCCACCCACGACCACCACATCGTCGACTCGATGCGTCAGCGGGTGGTGGAACTGTCGATGGGCCGACTGGTCCGCGACGAACAGCGCGGCGTCTACGGGATGGACCGCTAGATGCGCGCCGGATTCCTCGTCAACGAGGTCGCCACCGGGCTTCGCCGCAACGTCACCATGACGATTGCGATGATCCTTACCACCGCGATCTCGATCGGCCTGTTCGGCGGCGGCATGCTGGTGGTGCGGTTGGCCGACCAGTCCCGCGACATCTACCTCGACCGGGTCGAAAGTCAGGTGTTCCTCAACAACGACGTCTCGGTTGCCGACCCGACCTGCGACGCCGAACCCTGCAAGGGGCTGCGGGCGACGATCGAGGCCCGTGACGACGTCAAGTCGGTGCGCTACCTCAACAAGGACGACGCCTACAACGATGCGGTCATCAAGTTCCCCGAGTACAAGGATGTCGCCAGCCCGGACTCTTTCCCGGCGTCGTTCATCGTCAAACTCAACGATCCCGAGCAGCACAAGGAATTCGACGCCGCGCTGCAGGGCCAGCCCGGCGTGCTCAACGTGCTCAACCAGAAGGAACTGATCGACCGGCTGTTCGCGGTGCTCGACGGACTGTCCCGGGCGGCGTTCGCGATCGCGGTGGTGCAGGCCATCAGCGCAATCCTGTTGATCGCCAACATGGTTCAGGTTGCGGCCTACACCCGGCGCACCGAGATCGGGATCATGCGGATGGTCGGCGCGACGCGCTGGTACACCCAGTTGCCGTTCCTGCTCGAGGCGGTGTTCGCCGCGACGATCGGCGTGGTGCTGGCGATCGTGGGCCTGATCGTGGTGCGCGCGCTGTTCCTGGAGAAGGCCCTGGACCAGTTCTACCAAGCCAATCTGATCGCCCGGATCGACTACGCCGACATCCTCTACATCGCGCCGATCATGTTCGGCATCGGTGTCGTGATGGCCGCCGCGACCGCTTACGTCACGCTGCGGCTGTACGTGCGGAAGTAGCGTGGCCAAGGCATCGGTGGAGCGGAAGGCGGCCGCCGCCAAGAAAGCCGGCGACGTCAAGGGCGGCAAAAAGATCGTCGCCACCAACCGCAAAGCCCGGCACAACTATTCGATCCTGGACGTCTACGAAGCCGGCGTCGTGCTGGTCGGCACCGAGGTCAAGAGCCTGCGCGACGGTCAGGCGTCGCTGGCCGACGCGTTCGCCACCGTCGACGACGGCGAGATCTGGCTGCGCAACCTGCACATCCCGGAGTATCACCACGGCAGCTGGACCAACCACGCGGCGCGGCGCAACCGCAAGCTGCTGCTGCACCGCCGTGAGATCGACCTGCTGATGGGCAAGATCCGGGACGGCAACCTGACCCTGGTGCCGCTGTCGCTGTACTTCCTCGACGGCAAGGTCAAGGTGGAACTGGCGCTGGCCCGCGGTAAGCAGGCCCACGACAAACGTCAGGACATCGCCCGCCGCGACGCCGAGCGCGATGTGATCCGCGAACTGGGCCGGCGGACCAAGGGCAAGATCTGATCGGGGTCCTTCTGGCGCTGAGTGCCGCCGCCTGCTACGGGGTGAGTGACTTCGTCGGCGGACTGGCCTCCCGGCACGTCGCCGCGCTGCGGGTGGTGCTGGTGTCCTACCCGGTGGGCATGGTCATGCTGGCCGTGCTGGCCCCCAGTATCGGCGGCACGGTGAGCACCCCGGCGGTGGTCTGGGGCGCGCTGTGCGGGGTGAGCCAGGGCC
>JBFYOR010000413.1:0-7683 GCA_041303695.1 Mycobacterium sp.
GACGGCATCCGCACAGTTCCGGTTGCGGCGGCGCCGGCGGACTCGGGTGCGGCAGGATGGCCCAACTCGCCGCGACGCCGGACGGCGACCCCGGCGGCTCTTCGCAGGGTTCGCCCGATCTCCGGCATATCCCGCCCCAGCTGACGGAGGTCCTCGCGGACTGCGCGCCACCGGGTGCGTGCTCCGGCCGGCGGGTAGCCCAGATCACGGGTGGCCCCGGTACTGGCCTGCGCACAAGACAGAAAGCTGCCCGCGCCGTCGGCCACACAGTGCGAGACCACCAGGCTCACCGCGGTCGAGCCGTCGGTGAATGGTTGGACACCCAGTCGCCACGCCGGCCCGGCCTGCGGGTCCAACGGCAGTTCGACCTGCTCGTCGGCCCATGTGTAGAGATCACCGCGCGGGCGTGGCGTCTCGACGATGTCGAGGTTGGAATCGGTGATCGGCTGCGACACCCAGCGGTGCCGGCCGAAGGGAAGTGGGGAGGGCTCGATCCGGCGTGCCAGCAGCGTCCCGAAGAGGTTGCGGTGGAAGCGCTTCACACCGTCGAGGTCGATAGGGTGCTGGTAGATCCACAGCGCCTGCATGACGGCTTCCTGGCCCGCTCCCTGCATCGCCAGGAACAACGCCTGGTCCGGGTAGGGCAGCACGTTATCCAGATTCGCGGCATGTCCGCCGATCATGACGGTCAAACCGTGGCCTTGGGAATCCGTGGGGACGACACCGAGTCGGCACGGCCCTCGGCGGCCCGCAGGCACACCATCTTCATCAAGTGGACATACTGTGCCACCGACTCGCGGGCAATCGCGTTGTCCGGGTAGGCCACCGTGACGGTGGTGCCGGTATCGCGCCTGTTGACCCACATCCCGATCTGGTTGGCCGCACCAAGGTTGGTGTAGAGGGTGCCGTTCCGGTTCTGCCACTGACCCATCACGACCGGGTTCAGCGGCGGCAGACCGATGTCGAGGTAGGACAGCATCGGCACGCCGGGCCCTGGCTTGCGTATCCCCGGCACCGCCTCGGCCAGTTCCAGCACCCGCTCGATCGGCACATTCGCCAGATGCATTCCGGAGTCGAAGGCATCCTGGGCGGCGCGGGCCACCTCATTGAACGACATTCCCTCCACCGGAACCGAAATCGGCACGATGCCGGTGAACCAGCCGGTGGTCATGAACTCCGCGGGCGTGTGGCGGGTGGTGGTCGGTGTGATGACCTGGTAGGTGTCCACGCCGGTCAACTCGCGCTCGGCGATCGCCGCGCAGGCGAACACCCCACCGACGAAGCGGACGCCCGACGCGGCGCACACCGACTCGAACCGGTCGCTGTCGTGGGAGTCCATCAATCTGACGGTGATCAGGTCGCCGGTGCACGCAACATCCGGATCCCCCAGCGGCAGGGGGAACGTGGGCAGGCTGCCGTTGTTGCGCCGGAGGAACGTCAGCCACTCGGCGACATCGGGCGACTCCAACGTCAGGCCGGAGGTGTACTCGCGTTGCCGGGCACAGTAGTCCAGGTAACGGCCCGGTTCCGGACGCTTGATCGGGGCTGCGCCCTCGACCAGCGCCGAGTAGTTCTGGTAGATCTCGTCGAACAACGCGACCACGAACATGGCATCGGCGTGGACATGGTCGATGCTGGCGTAGAAGGTGAAATGGTCGGCCCGTTGGATCATGCCGAACCGGAAGCAGTCCCACTGCAGCGGTGGCGGCGTGTCCAGGATGTGCGTGCGCCACTGCGCCGCGTTCATCTCGCCGTGTTTGGTCGCCACGAACTGGATGTCGGTGGGATTCTGCACGGCATGCCGGACCAGCCGATCATCGCCGTCGAACTCGAACCAGCTGTGGTAGGTATCGTGCCTGCGCAGGTAGGCGTTGATCACGTAGCTCATCGCCCGGACGTCACAGCGGCCCGGAATGGTCCACGACGGGATCAGCAATCGCGCCATTTCCAGACCGTTCGCCGAATGCGCGCGGTAGGTACGGATGTGCTGTTCCTGTTGGTAGCTCGCCGGCACCGCACTGGCCGGTGCCTGTGCCACTGCGGCCAGGCACCCCGGGGACGGGCTCCACGACACCACGGAACCCGGCGCGTCCACCCAGTCATGGATTGCCGTCAGCGCAACCACTCAGTCGCTCCCTATCCGATCCGTCAGCCCGCGTCAGCGAGCTGACGTGAGCACACCAGCCAACGTCTCGCACAGGCTATCGGCCAGCGCGCGAACGGTGGTGATGTCCATGGACCGCACGCGAACACCCGTCTCGGTTTCGATCCGGGTACGCAGCTCGAGGTTGCCCAGCGAATCCAAACCATACTCTGAGATCGGCCGGTCGGGGTCGATCGACCTACGCAGAATGAGGCTGAGCTGCTCGGCCACCAGGCGCCGCACCCGGGTGGGCCATTCTTCCCGGGCAAGCGCATGCAACTCGGCGCGAAAGCTGCTGGTATCGGACGGGCGCTCCGCGCTGGATGCGAAAGCCTCGGCGAACGGGCTGCGCGCCGCCAGGTCGGTCAGCCACGGTGTGCCGATCACCGGTGCGTAGCCGGTGTGGGCGCGGTTGTGCCGCAGGACGGCCTCGAAGGCATGCGCGCCCTCCTCCGGGCTGATCATCGTGGTGTCGCCGGAGGCGGCCAGATGGCGGCCCGCCCCGATCTCGTCCCACGCCGCCCAGGCGATGGCGGTCGCCGGCAGACCCTGCGCACGCCGCCACTCGGTGAAGGCGTCCAGCCAGCTGTTCGCGGCGGCGTAGGCACCCTGGCCCGGCGATCCGAGCAGGGCTGCCGCCGACGAGAACGAGCAGAACCAGTCCAACGGCTGCGTGGTCGTCGCGCGGTGCAGGTGCCACGCACCGTGCACCTTCGGCGCCCAGTCCCGCTCGACCAGCTCGTCGGTGATGTTGGCCAGGATCGCGTCCTCCACCACCGCGGCCGCATGCAGCACCCCACGCACCGGCAGACCGCTCGCGGTGGCCTCGGCCACCAGCAGGTCGACTGTCTCCGGGCGGGAGATGTCACCGCTGACGACGTCAACCTCGGCCCCGGTGGCACGCATCCGGTCGATTGCCTCCATCGCCTCCGGGGTGGGTAGCGAGCGGGAGTTCAGCACGATGCGCCCGCAACCGGCCGCCGCCATCTTGGCGGCCAGGAACAGTCCGAGGCCCCCCAGTCCGCCGGTGACGATGTAAGAGCCGTCGCCCCGGAAGACCCGCGCCTGCTCGGGTGGCACGACCACCTGGCTGTGGCCGACCCGGGGCACCGACAGCAGCAGCTTCCCGGTGTGCTCGGCGGCACCCATCACCCGGATCGCGGTGGCGGCCTCGGCCAGCGGGTAGTGCGTGGTCTCCGGCTGTGGCAGGTCCCCGTCGGCGGTCAACCGGTACACGGTGTCGAGCAACTCGCGGATCTGGGCCGGATGGGTCTTGCACATCAGTGCCAGGTCCACACCGTAGAACGACAGATTCCGGCGGAACGGGAACAACCCCATCCTGGTGTCGCCGTAGATGTCCTTCTTGCCGATCTCGATGAACCTGCCGCCGAAGGCCAGCAGTTCGATACCGGCCCGCTGGGCGGCACCCGTGAGGGAGTTCAGCACGATATCGACGCCGTATCCATCGGTGTGCGCACGGATCTGCTCGGCGAATGCGGTGCTTCGGGAGTCGTACACCCGCGCGATGCCCATCCGACGGAGCATGTCCCGCCGGTCCTCGGTGCCTGCGGTGGCGTAGATCTCGGCACCGGCGAGGCGGGCGATCGCGATCGCGGCCTGACCCACGCCGCCGGTGGCCGAATGGATCAGCACCTTGTCCCCGGCCCGGATCCGGGCGAGGTCCTGCAGTCCGTACCAGGCGGTGGCGGCGGCGGTCGACACCGCGGCGGCCTGATCGTCACGGAGCCCGGCCGGCAGCGTCACGGCGACGTCGGCATCGCAGGTCAGGAAGGTGCTCCAGCAACCGTTGGGCGACATTCCACCTACGTGGTCACCGATCCGGTGGGTCGTCACACCAGGACCGACCCCGGTGACCACACCGGCGAAGTCGATACCGAGTTGCGGGTTACCGTCGAAGCTCGGGTAACGGCCCATGGCGACCAGCACGTCGGCGAAGTTCAGGCTGGACGCGGTGACGGCCACCTCGATCTGGCCCGGCCCCGGGGCGACCCGCTCGAAGGCGGTCAGCTCCAGGGTCTGCAGATCACCGGGGGTGCGAATCTCCAGCCGCATGCCCTCGCGCTGGTGGTCGACCACGGTGGTGTGCCGCTCGTCGGGCCGCAGCGGACTCGGGTAGAGGTGGGCGGTGTACCACTCCGCGCCGCGGAAGGCGGTCTCATCGAGTTCCGATCCGAGCAGCAACTGCTGGGCGACGTACTTGCCCTCGGTCTGCTCGTCCACGTCGATCTGGGTCGGACGCAGATGCGGATACTCGGCGCCCACGACGCGCAACAGACCGCGCAGGCCGGCTTGTTCGAGGTTGGGGCGCTCCCCCGGCAGCACGGTCTGCGCCCCGCGGGTGACGACATACAGCCGCGGCGGATCGCCGGCCAGTTCGGGCAGATCGCGCACGATCCGAACCAGGTGCCGGACGTGGTCAGCGCCGCGGTAGGCCAGCTGCTCCTTGGGGCAGCCGTTGCGCGGCGCTTCGACCACGACCACGTTGCCGAAGCCGACTTCGCCGAAGTACGCCGCCAGGCGCCCGGCGTTGGCCCTGTGGTCGGCGTGCTCCGACCACGACATCGTGGTCACGTCAGCGTCGTTGAGCTTGAGCGCGTCGGTGAGCTCGGAGGCCAGGATGTCGGTGGTGTCCGACGCGCTGACCACCAGCCAGGTGCCGGCGCTGAAGTTCTTGGCCAGCCCGGGAAGCTCCTGCTTGCGCCACTCGACGGCCATCAACCGCTCGTTGAGCACCCGGTCGCCCTCGGACCCACCGGTACCCATCGACAGCCCGTCGACGGCGAGGACAACGGCGCCGTGCTCGTCGAGCAGGCTGATATCGGCCTCGACGCCGGCTCCGTCCAGAGAGACGATTCGAGTCAGGCAATAACGGGCCTTGTTGGCGACTCCGTAGCTGCGCAGCCGGCGCACGCCGAGCGGCAGCAGCAGTCCGCCGGTACCGGTGTTCTGCACACCCGGATGCGCCGCGACCGATTGGAAGCAGGCGTCCAGCAGGGCCGGGTGCACACCGTAGGCGCTGTGCTGGCCGCGGATCTCGGTCGGCAGGCCGATCTCGGCCAGCACCGTCTCACCGGCGTCTTCAGCGGCGTTGACCGCGGTCAGCGCCGTGAAGGCCGGGCCGAACTGCACGCCGCGGGTGTCGAACCAGTGCCGCACATCGCCACCGTCGGCCCGCATCGGATGTTCGGCGCGCAGCGTGGCGATGTCATACGCCGCGGGGCGGTCGTCGGCCTCGCCGCCCTCGATCGCCGCCAGGACGGCGCTGGCCCGACGCTCGCGCTCACCGTCCTGGTCGGTCTCGACCAGGAACTCCAGCGTCCCGTTGCTCCGCACGCAGGCCGCTGCGCTGACCTGGGTTTCGTCCTCCAGCAACAGCATCCGCTCGAACCGGATGTCGCGTACTTCGGCGGCCTCGCCGAGCGCGGTGCGGGCAGCGGACAACGCCATCTCGCAGAAGGCTGCTCCCGGCATCGCGGGAACGTTGTTCACCTGGTGATCGATCAGCCACGGCAGCGCCCCGGTGCCGACCTCGGCAGCCCAGACGTGGCGCTCAGGTTCCTCGAGCAGTCGCACGTGCGAACCCAACAGCGGGTGGGCGGCCACCAGATGAGCACCCCGTCCGGCGTCGACGTTTCGCGTCTCCAGCACCAACCGGCGGTGGGTCCAGGTGGGCAGCGGTGCGTCGATGAGTGCGCCGGCGGGCAGCAATGACCCGAAGTCGACCTTCGCGCCGGCGGCATAGAGATCGGCGAGCAGGGTCCGCAGTCCGCGCGGCATGTCCTGACCGCGACGCATACCGGCAATTGCGGCCACCGCGATATCGAGGGCCTCGGCGGTCTGGTCGACCGGACGGGTGAGCAACGGGTGCGGCGACAACTCGGCAAAGACCCGGAACCCGTCCTCCAGAGCGGCCTGCACAGCGGCCGAGAAGCGGACGGTGTGGCGCAGGTTGTCGATCCAGTAGTCGACATCGCAGTACGGCTGTTCGCGCGGGTCGAACAGCGTGGCCGAGTAGAAGGGAATCTCCGGGGCCAACGGGGTGATGTCGTCGAGCAGCGCGGCGAGCTCATCGAGGATCGGCTCGACCTGCGGGGTGTGCGACGCGACGTCGACCGCGACCTCGCGGGCCATGATCTCCTGCTGCTCCCACTCGGCGACGATGCGGCGGACGGTATCGATGTCGCCGCCGATCACCGTCGACTTCGGCGAGGCGACCACGGCGACGACGACGTCCTCGACGCCGCGGCGCTCGAGTTCCTCACGCACTTTCTGAGCGGGCAGTTCGACGGCGGCCATAGCGCCGCCACCGGCAATCTTCAGGCACAGCAGGGAGCGACGGCAGATCACCTTGACGCCGTCCTCCAACGACAGCGCGCCGGACACCACGGCAGCGGCGACCTCACCGAGCGAGTGGCCGATCACCGCGCCGGGGGTGACTCCGTAGGCCTTCATGGTCGCGGCCATCGCGACCTGCATGGCGAAGATCGTCGGCTGCACCCGGTGGATCCCGGTCACGGTCTCCGGGGCCAGCATCGCCTCGGTGACCGAGAAGTCGGACTCAGCGGCGATGAGCGGCTCGATCTCCGCGACCGTTGCGGCGAAAACCGGCTCTCCGGACAGCAGCTCGGCACCCATGGTTGCCCACTGCGACCCCTGGCCGGAGAACACCCACACCGGCCCGCGATCGTCCTGACCCACGGCGGGCTGGAACGGATCGTCGCCATCGGCGACCGCGCGCAGGCCCGCGACCAGATCGGCCCGATTCTCGGCGATCACGGCCGTGCGCACCGAGCGGTGCCCGCGGCGGCGGGCCAGAGTGAAGGCCAGGTCGCCCAGGTCGAGGTCGGTCCCGGCGCCCTCGACCCAGTCGGCCAGGCGCTGCGACGTCTGCCGCAGTTCGTCGGCG
The DNA here is from genome assembly GCA_041303695.1 of Mycobacterium sp. GTDB lineage: Bacteria > Actinomycetota > Actinomycetes > Mycobacteriales > Mycobacteriaceae > Mycobacterium. The sequence continues at coordinate 7,071 of JBFYOR010000413.1, forward strand.
GAGGTCGACGACACCGGGAACAGCAACGTCTCGGCAAGGCCCGTCCCGGTGGCCTCACCCGCGGCGGTGTGCTCCGGAGCCTGCTCCAGCACGACGTGCACGTTGGTGCCGGACATGCCGTAGGACGAGACCCCCGCCCGGCGCGGCGACACGGTGTCGTCTACCGGCCACGGGGTGTTCTCCCGCGGTACGAACAACCCGGTCTCGATGGCGGCCAGATGGTTCGGCAGACGGTTGAAGTGCAGGTTCTGCGGTACGACGCCGTGGTGGACCGACAGCACGGCCTTCATCAGGCCCAGCACTCCGGCCGCCGACTCGGCGTGGCCGAAGTTGCTCTTGACCGAGGTCAGCGCGCAGCGTCCTTTGTGGCCGTAGACCGTGGAAACGCTCGTGTACTCGATGGTGTCGCCGACCGGGGTCCCGGTGCCGTGGCCCTCCACCATTCCGATGGTGGCCGGGTCGACGCCGGCGTTTGCGAGAGCGGCGCGGAACACCGCGACCTGGGCGTCCTCCGACGGGGTGAGGATGTTCTCGGTCCGGCCGTCCTGGTTGGAGGCGGTGCCGCGGATGACCGCGAGGACCCGGTCGCCGTCACGCTGGGCATCGTCGAGGC
>JBFYOR010000414.1:0-3025 GCA_041303695.1 Mycobacterium sp.
TGGGCATCCGCATCGTCGGCGAAGTGACGTCCGGGCGCCTTGAGACGCTGCGCCGGGCCGATCTGATCGTGCGTGAGGAGTTGACCTCGGCCGGACTGGACCACCGGATCTGGCAGTGCCCGGTGGTGCTGCTCGCCGATGTCCGCTCAGTCGGGGTCCAGGGCGACGGCCGTACCTACGGCCATCCGATCGTGCTGCGTCCGGTCTCCAGCGAGGACGCCATGACGGCCGACTGGACCCGGGTTCCCTACGAGGTGCTCGAGCGCATCTCCACCCGGATCACCAATGAGGTGCCCGAGGTCAACCGGGTGGTGCTGGACGTGACCAGCAAGCCGCCCGGCACCATCGAATGGGAGTAACCGCACCACCTACCTGACCCCTTGACGAGTGTCGGTGGGCAGGTGTTTACTGACGTCATCGAACATACATTCGAAAATAGATGGCGTCGATCGCAGGTGGAGGTAGCCGATGGCGGCGGCGATTGCCCTGCAGAACGGTGGTTCCGACCGCGCTGAACAGCTGGAACAGCTACGGCGCCAGATGGCGGCGGTATCGCCCAAGGTGGGTGCGCGGTGGCGCGCGGCCGAGCCGGCGGCCAGCCCCCTGCCACCCTCCCAATCTTTGCTGCCGGTCCCGGAATCGCTGGCTGCGGCGCTTCCGTCCGGGTTGCCGAGGGGCACCGTGGCGGTCCTCTCGGGGGCACGTTCGCTGCCGGTGGGCATCGCCGCCGCGGTGAGCGCCGCCGGCGGTCACGTGGCCATCGTCGGACTGCCGGATTTCGGGCTGCTGGCCGCCGCCGAGATGGGTGCGGACCTCAGCCGGCTGGCGGTGATCCCGCAACCGGGTTCGGATCCGGTCGAGGTGGCCGCGGTGCTGATGGACGGGATGGACCTGGTGCTGCTCGGCCTGGCCGGACGCTGCGTACCGGCGACCCGGGCCCGGGCGGTGGTGGCCCGCGCCCGGCAGCGGGGCTGCACCCTGCTGATCGCCGGAGGGGACTGGCAGGGTGCCTCGATGCGGATGGAGGCCCGGGTGCGCGGCTACGAGATCACCGCGGGCACCGCCGGCACCCCTATGGCCGGCTGCGGCCGCATCGGCGGGGTGCGGGTATCCGTCCGGGCGCGGGGCAGGCCGTGACCGCACGGGTGCTGGCGATCTGGTGCATGGACTGGCCGGCCGTCGCCGCGGCGGCTGCGGCCGGGGTGGTGCCCACCGCGCAGATCGCGGTCACCTGCGCCAACCGGGTGATCGCCTGTTCGGCGGCGGCCCGTGCGGCCGGGGTGCGGCGCGGTCTGCGGCGGCGTGAGGCCCAGGCCCGCTGCCCGCAGGTGCTCATCGCCGTCGCCGATCCGGCCCGCGACGCCCGGTTTTTCGAGGGCGTGGTCGCGGCGGTGGACGATGTGGTGCCGCGCGCCGAGGTGCTGCGGCCGGGACTGCTGGTGGTGCCGGTCCGCGGTGCGGCCCGCTACTTCGGCTCCGAGCAGGCCGCCGCCGAACGGCTGGTCGACGCCGTCGCCGCCGCCGGCGCCGAATGTCAGGCGGGTATCGCCGATGAGTTGGCCACCGCTGTGTTCGCCGCCCGGGCCGGCCGGGTGGTGCGGCCCGGCGGTGACGCCGAGTTCCTGTCGGGGCTGTCGATCCGGCAGTTGTCGGCCGAGCCCAGCTTGTCCGGTCCCGGCCGCGGTGAGCTTTCGGATCTGTTGTGGCGCTTGGGGATCCGCACCATCGGTGAGTTCGCCGCGCTGCCCCGCAATGATGTGGCCTCCCGATTCGGTTCTGATGCGGTGGTTGCGCACCGGTTCGCCCGCGGGGAGCCCGGCCGCGGACCGTGCGGACGCGAACTGCCGGCTGAACTCGAGGCGGTCCTGCACTGCGATCCGCCGATCGAGCGGGTCGATGCCGCCGCGTTCGCTGGGCGGACGCTGGCCGCCACCTTGCACCGCAGCCTCGAAGCGGCCGGTGTCGGGTGCACCCGGCTGGCCATCCACGCCGTCACCGCCGGCGGCGGGCAGGAGCGCAGCGACCGGGGGATAAGTCCAGGCGGCGAGCTGAGCCGGGTGTGGCGGTGTGCCGAGCCGCTGACCGAGGATGCCACCGCCGACCGGGTGCGCTGGCAACTCGACGGCTGGCTGACCTCCCGGCGAATCGCCGGTGAGGGCGGTCTGACCGGACCGGTGACCATGCTGCGACTGCACCCGGTGGAGGTGGTGTCCGCAGAGGCGCTTCAGCTGCCGCTATGGGGTGGACTCGGGGAGGACGGCCGACTGCGGGCCGGCCGGGCACTGGTCCGGGTACAGGGTCTGTTGGGCCAGCAGGCCGTGCAGGTGCCGGTGCTCAGCGGCGGGCGCGGGCCTGCCGAGCGGATAACCCTGACCCCGTTCGGTGACGAACTTCTGCCCCGGGCCGCCCCGGACCGGCCCTGGCCCGGTCAGCTTCCGGAGCCCTCGCCGACGGTGCTCCTGGACGACCCGGTGGAAGTCCTTGACGCCCAGGGCGATCCGGTTCGGGTGACGGCCCGCGGGATGCTCAGTGCCGATCCTGCCCGGCTGGACGGCGCGGGTTACCGGGGTGAGCTCCAGTGGTGGTCCGGCCCGTGGCCGGTGGACGAGCGGTGGTGGGAGCAGTCCGGATCGGGGCGTACCGCGCGGGCCCAGGTCCTGGTGTCCGGCACCGCCCTGCTGCTGTGCTACCGGCAGCGGCGGTGGTATCTGGAAGGGGTCTACGAGTAGGTCAGCCGCTCGCGGAACCAGTCCGGCCACGGCGTTTTCTCGAAGGTCGTCGCGTCCACACAGACATGCGTCATCGTCGCCTCGGCGATCAGTTCCGCACCGCGTTCGATGCGGTAGCGGCTGCGCAGCGATGTCCGCACCGGCGGTTCGATCGCAACGTTGACCATCAACTCGTCGTCGAACCGCGCCGGCCGGCGGAACTGCAACTCCGCGGCGACCACCACGACGTCGATACCGCGTTCAGTGAGCGCCTGGTAGCCGCCGGTCAGCGCGCGCAGGGCCTCGGTGTGTGCCAT
>JBFYOR010000415.1:0-5037 GCA_041303695.1 Mycobacterium sp.
CCCGGCGCGTCGACGCCGGAAAGTGCGGGATCGTCTGCGCCACAACTACTCCCACGGAGGGCAGGATCGCGGTTCACGCGACCGTCGGTGCCGTCGGTGAGGTCGACGGCACCCTGATGGAGTGTGTCTGACTCAGCGTGTCTGAGTCAGCGGTTGAAGCCCGGCTCGGCGACCTCGGCCTCGGTCAGCGGGTCGCTGGTGTTGGGTATGACCTCCGGCGTTGCCTTCAGTTCGGGGTCGGTCTCCACCGGTGTCTGCGCGGCCGGCGCCTCGGCGGCACCTGGCACATAGGGCTCGGGGATATCGACCACATAGGGTTCGATCTGGACCGGCGCGGTCGGGAACTGCACCGGGCCGCCGCCGGTCCTGGTCAGTGCGAACGGGATGGCCAGGTTCTCCGGCGCTGTGCCGCAACCGCTGGCGTCGGTGATACTGGCGTAGCCGGAGAGGCTGTCGCCGTCCCACGAGTAGTTGTTGACCCCGGGTGCGGTTGCGCCGTCACCGCACAGAACCGCGTCCGGTTGGCCGACGAAGATGATCCACGAACCCACCGTCCGGTAGGCGTTGGCATTCCACGGTGCGCGTGCCGAATTCCCGGTCTCGGCGACGTTGATGCAGTTGTCGGTGTCCTGGGCGCACGGGGTGACCGTCCAGGTGGCGCTCTCGCCGTCCTCGGCCTCGAAGGTGTAGGTGCCGAGGACATCAGGGTCAGCCGCTGCGGCGGGGCCGGCCATCGCCACGACGACACCGCCGAAGATCATGGCGGATACCACCGCAACCGGGCTGGATTTCATGACACTCCTTGCTGTTGAACCCCTGAGGTTCTCGACTCTGGTCCGGAGTATTTCATCACGATGGGGCGGTTGCGGCAGCGCATGGCGGCTGGGACCGGCGCCGGGAACGAAAAACCGGCAGAAGGTCTGCCCCTGGTCTATCTTCGGAACCGAATGGCGCAGGGGCAAGTGATTATGGACACGCAGGCCCGGGGCCGGTCCACGCGAGTTGGGTGGATGCCCACGACCTCGCGCGCCGCGGCGGCGGCGGCGGTCGTTTTCGTCGGGTACGGCGGATGGCTGCTGTGGGGCCGGCAGGGTTCGTCTGCCGCAACGATGGTCGACAGCCTCTTTCCCGTCGCGCTGGGACTGGTCTTTGTGTTGCTTGCGGCGGTGACAGCGCGGTCAGCGGATGGTCGGGAGCGCGCTGCCTGGGTTGTGCTGGCGATTGGCTTGGCGGCTTGGCTGTTGGGCGATGTCCTCTGGGTGTACTACGAACTGGTCGCCCGCCGCGTGCCGTTTCCGTCACCGGCCGACGCCGCCTACCTGGCTTGCCTGCCGATCGTCTGCGTGGCGCTGTTGATGTTTCCCGGCTGGCCGGGCCGGGGCAGGGTGATGCTCCTGGACGGCGTCATCGTGACGTGCTCGTTCTTCCTGATCTCCTGGGTGGCCGTCATGCGTACCGTGTGGCGAAGCGGTGCCGAGAACCGGCTGGAGTTCCTTGTCTCGCTGGCGTACCCGGCCGGAGACTTCCTGGTCATGACGGTCGGGGTCCTGGTTGTGATCAGGGTGCCGGCCCGGCTCCGCACGACGCTGGCCCTGCTGGTCGCTGGATTGGGTTTTGCCGTGCTGGCCGACAGCGGCTGGGTCTACCTGCAGAATTCGACCGGGTACTCGATAGGCAGTGCCATCGATATCCTCTGGGTAGCCAGCGCGTTGCTGATCATCGTGGCGTTGGTGTCGGGCTACCACGCCGAATCCGGCGACTCCGTCGTCGCTGCTCCGCCCGCCTGGTGGTCGCTCTGGCTGCCCTACGTGCCCCTCGCGATAGCCGCGATAGTGGTGGCGACCACGCCGGTCGCGATCGTCACCGAAACCCCGGTGGTCCTGACCGGTTTGGTGCTTGTCGGGGCAATGCTGCTTCGGCAATCGCTGGTGGCCGCCGACCTGGTCCGCAGCGAGCGAGACGTGCGATTTCTCGCCGACCGCATGGCTACCGACATCGACAGGGCGGCGAAGTACGCCGAATCGATCCTGCCGGGCGAGTTGGATGGACCGGTGCAGGTCAGTTCGCGCTACCTGCCCGCCGCGGCGCTGGGGGGCGACTCCTTCGACTACACCTGGATCGACGACGACCATCTGCTCGTCTACCTGCTCGACGTGTCCGGGCACGGGCTGGCGCCGGCACTGTTGTCGATATCGGTCCACAATCTGCTGCGATCCGGATCGGTGCCGACGGCGACACTGCTGGCGCCTGATCGGGTGCTGACCGAACTCAATCGTCGAATGGGCATGGACGAGCATGACGACCTCTACTTCACGATGTGGATCGGCGTCTATCAGACCTCGACGGGCAACCTGCGCTATGCCGCCGCGGGACACCCCCCGGCCCTTGCGCTGACAGAGCAGAACGGCACTGTGAGGGCGACTCCGCTTGCCGGAGGTTCGATGCCGCTGGGGATGTTCTCCGACGCCGAGTTCGCCGCTGAAAGCTACCTCGTGCCCGCAGGAGCCCGAATCCTGCTGTACAGCGACGGCGTGCTCGGGGATCAGCCGTCGCTGCCGGAGTTCCAAGCCTTGTGCACAGAGTTGGCTGCGACATCGGACTGGTCGCTGGACCTGCTCATCGACAGCCTGTCGATCACCACCAACGGGCAACTGGACGACGACTGCGCGCTGGTTGAGCTCAGGTTCCCCGACCCGGGGCACATCAACGCCGGCGGCTAAACCGAAGGAGCCCACCCGCGGCGCGGATGGGCTCCTTCAGCGTCTTCGTTTACACGTCGTAGTACAGCGCGAACTCGTACGGGTGCGGCCGGATCTGGATCGGCATGATCTCGTTCTCCCGCTTGTAGGCGATGTAGGTCTCGATCAGATCGGAGGTGAACACACCACCTTCGGTGAGGTAGTCGTGATCTTGCTCCAGCCGGTCGATCACCGCAGCCAGTGAGGTCGGGGCCTGCGGGATGTTGGCGGCCTCGTCCGGCGGAAGCTCGTAGAGGTCCTTGTCGACCGGCGCCAGTGGCTCCATCTTCTTCTTGATGCCGTCGATGCCGGCCATCAGCATCGCCGCGAACGCCAGGTAGGGGTTGCCCGAGCTGTCCGGGCAGCGGAACTCCAGGCGTTTGGCCTTCGGGTTGTTACCGGTGATCGGAATGCGCACGCACGCCGAGCGGTTGCGCTGGCTGTAGACCAGGTTGATCGGGGCCTCATAGCCGGGAACCAGGCGCTTGTAGGAGTTCACCGTCGGGTTGGTGAACGCCAGCAGCGACGGAGCGTGGTGCAGGATGCCGCCGATGTAGTGCCGCGCGATGTCCGACAGGCCCGCGTAACCCGACTCGTCGTGGAACAGCGGCTTGCCGTCCTTCCACAGCGACTGGTGGGCGTGCATACCGGAGCCGTTGTCGCCGAACAGCGGCTTGGGCATGAAGGTGACGGTCTTGCCGTTCTGCCAGGCGGTGTTCTTGATGATGTACTTGAACAGCAGGACATCATCGGCGGCGTGCAGCAGCGTGTTGAACTTGTAGTTGATCTCGGCCTGCCCTGCGGTACCCACCTCGTGGTGGCCGCGCTCGAGGGTGAAGCCGGCGTTGATCAGGTTGGTGGACATCTCGTCACGCAGGTCCACGTAGTGGTCATACGGCGCGACCGGGAAGTAACCGCCCTTGGGTCGCACCTTGTAGCCGAGGTTGGGGGAGCCGTCGGCCTCGAACGGCTCGCCGGTGTTCCACCAGCCTGACTCCGAATCGACCTCGTAGAACGTGCCGTTCATCTTGGAGTCGAAGGACACCGAGTCGAAGATGTAGAACTCGGCCTCGGCGCCGAAGAAGCAGGTGTCGGCGATACCGGTGCTGGTCAGGTAGTTCTCGGCCTTGCGGGCAACGTTGCGCGGGTCGCGCGAGTATGGCTCGCGGGTGAACGGGTCGTGCACGAAGAAGTTGAGGTTCAGCGTCTTGGCGGCGCGGAACGGATCGATGCGCGCGGTTTCGGGATCAGGCAGCAGCATCATGTCTGATTCGTGGATCGACTGGAAGCCGCGCACCGAGGAGCCGTCGAACGCGAGGCCGTCCTCGAACACGCTCTTGTCGAATGCGCTCGCCGGGATCGAGAAGTGCTGGACGACGCCGGGCAGATCACAGAACCGGATGTCGACGTACTCGACCTTCTCGTCCTTGATCAGCTTGAAGATGTCGTCGGCGTTCTTTTCTGCCACGTAGGTGCTCCTGTTCGAGTTTTGAGAGGCTCGGGCTGACCGTAGGGAGCTGATGTTGCACGTCCGTCAACCGAATGTTGCGCGGACGTTACGCATCGGGTGAGGCCCTATCCTGATTTCATGGCACGCGAGATCGGATCCTGGCTCTCTGGACCGCAGTCGGTGGGCCCCGGCGACGGAGTTCCGGGCCAGCGGCTGGGTCTACCGTCCTCCGGCCCCGGATCCCTGGCGAAGATGGGGCGGCGGATCGCGGCCCTGATGGTGGACTGGATGACCGCCTACGGATTGGCCGGCCTGGGCATTGCCGTCGGCGTCTTCGGTTCGTCGTTCCTGCCAACGGCCGTGCTGCTGATCTGGTTCATCCTCGGTGTGGTGTCGGTGCGGTTGTTCGGCTTCACCCCAGGTCAATACGTGCTGGGCATGCGGGTGGCCTCGGTGGACAACCGACTGCATGTCGGTACCGGGCGCGCCGCTGTGCGGGGTCTCCTGATCGCCCTGGTCCTGCCTGCTCTGTTCACCGACAGCGACGGCCGGGGGATTCAGGACCGGTTCACCGCGACGGCGGTCGTCCGGCGCTAGGCCTGGTGGGCTGGGGATCGCGGGAGGGGCGATCGCCGCCAGAGTGGCACCGTCGCAGCGGTGGGAGTGTTCATTGCCAGCGAGGCGCTGGCAGCCGGTCTGATCAGTCGGTATGAGTTGGCGGCCGACTGCCGCCGCCTGCTGCCCGACGTCTACGCGCCGAAGCGGACGCCGTTGTCCCTCGACGAGCGCATTACCGCTGCGTGGCTGTGGTCGCGGCGACGGGGATAACCCGCCGGGACACCCTGCTGG
>JBFYOR010000416.1:0-5267 GCA_041303695.1 Mycobacterium sp.
GGTGGAGGAACTGGCGCGGGCGGCCGGTAAACCGACCCCGTCGCCGACCACCTCCGCCGCCCCCGCGTCGGCCGCACCGGGGGCCGCCCCGGCCCCGCCGCCGACCGTCCAGGACGTCGCCATCGCACTGCGGAAATCCGCCGAGAGCGCAGCTGGGCTGGTCCCGTCGCTGTCGGGCTACCGGGCGGGCCTGATGGGTTCGATCGCCGCGGCGTGCACCGCGTCCTACACCCTGGGCCTGACGCCGCCCCGTTCGCCCGCCAGGAGGCCGCGGTGACCACTCCGTCTTCGCCATCGACACCCTCGCCCTCGCCCTCGCCAGCCGAACCCGCACCGGACCCGGACCGCCCGGAAGACCCCGGACCAGCGGCCCTGTACGACGCCGTCGCGGCCGAGCATGCAGCGATCTACGGCTACGGCGTGGTGTCGGCGCACAGCCTGCCCACCCGCAACCAGCTGATCTCCGAGGCGCTGGCCCAGCATCGCGACCGCCGCGAGCAGGCGGTGTCACTGCTGGACCAACGGTCGGTGAAGGCGCCACTGTCGGCGATCGGCTACCAACTGCCGATGGTGGTGGATTCGCCGACCAACGCGGCCAGGCTGGCGGTGCGGATGGAGAACGACTGCGCGGTGGCCTGGCGGGCGGTGCTGGAGCAGACCGACTCCGAGCAGGACCGCGCGTTCGCCGGCACCGCGCTGACCCAGTGCGCTGTGATGGCCGCGCGCTGGCGTCAGGTCCTGGGCGGGTGGCCGGTGACCGAGGCGTTCCCCGGCGGTAGCGAGTAGCGCCGGGGACTACTGCTGATCGGACAACACCGCGCCGATATCGGCGACCGCGGTGGCCGCGGCGATCTGGCGGGTTTCACCGCCGAACCGGTTGCGCAGCTCCACGGTTCCGTCGGCCCACCCCCGGCCGACCACCACGATCCACGGCACGCCCAGCAGTTCGGCGTCCTTGAACTTGACGCCCGGAGAAGCCGTCCGGTCATCGAACAGCACCTCGTGGCCCAGACTGTCCAACTCGGCGGCCAGGACCTCGGCCCCGGCCCGGGCGTCGGGGTCCTTGTTGGCGATCACGACGTGCACGTCGAACGGCGACACCGATGCCGGCCACCGCAACCCGAACTCGTCATGATGCTGCTCGGCGATAACCGCCACCAGCCGCGATACCCCGACCCCGTAGGACCCCATGGTCAGCCGTACCGGCTTGCCGTCCTCGCCGAGCACGTCGACCGAGAACGCATCGGTGTACTTACGGCCCAGCTGGAAGATGTGGCCGATCTCGATACCGCGGGCGCTGACCAGCGGACCGGCCCCATCCGGTGAGAGGTCCCCGTCGCGCACCTCGGCCGCCTCGATCGTGCCGTCGGGGGTGAAGTCGCGACCGGCGACCAGGCCCACCACATGCCTGCCGGTCTCGTCGGCCCCGGTGATCCAGGACGTCCCGACGGCTACCCGCGGATCCACCAGGTATCGAACACCGTTGTCCAACAACGCCTTCGGTCCGATATAACCCTTCTTCAGGAAAGGGTTCCGGGCGAAGTCGGCGTCGTCGAGCAACGCGTACTCGGCGGGATCGAGGGCCGCGCCCAGTCGTTTGTCGTCGACCTCCCGGTCACCGGGCACACCGATGCCCAACAGCTCCCAGTCGCCGCCGGGCACGCGGACCTTCAGCAGCACGTTCTTGAGGGTGTCGGCCGCGGCGACCTCCCGACCCCGGAACTGCGGCAGGCCGACGCCGTTGGCCCACTGCACCAGGGCATCGATGGTGGGTGTGTCACCGGTGTCGTGCAGCACCGGTTCTGCCCGGCCGTCAACCGGCAACGGGTCGGGCACCGCGGTGGTCACCGCCTCCACGTTGGCCGCGTAGCCGGACTGCAGGCAGCGAACGAAGGTGTCCTCGCCGACCTCGCTCTCGGCCAGGAACTCCTCGGAGGCACTGCCGCCCATCGCCCCGGACACCGCCGAGACGATCACGTAGCGAATTCCCATGCGCGCGAACATCGTCTGATACGCGTCGCGGTGCGCCAGGTAGACCTCCCGCAGACCGTCGTCGCTGACATCGAAGGAGTAGGAGTCCTTCATGATGAACTCGCGGCCGCGCAGAATCCCGGCCCGGGGCCGGGCTTCGTCACGGTATTTGGTCTGGATCTGGAACAGCAGCACGGGAAAGTCTTTGTAGGAGCTGTATTCACCCTTGACCGTCAGGGTGAACAACTCCTCGTGGGTGGGGCCGAGCAGATAGTCGTTGTCCCGGCGGTCCTTGAGACGGAACACCCCGTCGCCGTATTCCGTCCAGCGGTTCGTCGTCTCGTAGGGGGCGCGCGGCAGCAGCGCCGGGAACAGGATCTCCTGGCCGCCGATGGCGACCATCTCCTGCCGCACGATGTTCTCGATCTTGCGCAGCACCCGCAGGCCCAGCGGCAGCCAGCTGTACAGCCCCGGCCCGATGGGCCGGACGTAGCCGGCCCGGATCAGCAGCTTGTGACTGGGAACTTCGGCGTCGGCGGGGTCGTCGCGCAGCGTGCGCAGGAAAAGCTCAGACATGCGGGTGATCACAGCGAGTCAGCTTACGGTGGTCCCGATCAGAGCTCGCCGGCCTCGACGGCCTCGCGGGTGTGCTGGGCGGTGGCGATCTGGCGGGCGGAGTAGCCGATGAACAGGGCACTGATACCGACCAGCACGGCGACCGCGGCGATCCACAGCAGCGAGTAGGTGTAGCCGGCATCGAGCGCGTCGAGTTGGGCCGGGGTCATGTCGGCGACCGGCCCGGTGGTGCCGCCCAGATACAGCGTGCGGGAGATCTGCACGGCCTGGATGACCACCAGCACCATCGGGCCGCCGAGACTCTGCGCCATCAGGGTGATCGCACTGACCGGTCCGATCTCCCGCGGGCCGACGTTGGCCAGTGCGCACAGCGGCAGCACCACCGAGATGATCCCGATGCCGAAACCTCCGATGAGGATGGGCACCAGCAGGTCGGGAAAGTAGGGAATGGTCCGGGTCAGAGTCGACCCGAAGAGCATCGCGCCCAACACGAAGACGCCCCCGCCGACGATCAGCCAGCGCGGCGCGATATGCGGCGCCAGGCGGGCGGTGAGCAGGTTTCCCACCCCCAGCGCCACCGCGAACGGGATGAATCCGATGCCGGCGTGCAGGGCGGAGTAGCCGAGCACATCCTGGACGTACAACCCGATCATGACGGTCAGGGTCAGCAGCACACCGCCGGCCATGAACAGCGAGACGAACGTCGCGACCCGGTTGCGGTTGCGAAAGAGCCACAGTGGCACCAGTGGGTGGTCTGCGGAGCGCTCGACCACCAGGAAGGCGATGCCGAGGGCCACCGCCGCGATTCCGGCGCCGATCACCCAGGGGTCCACCCAGCCCCGCGGGGGTCCCTGGGTGAACACCATCACCGCGGCGGCACAGGCCAGGGTGGCCAGCAGGGCACCGGTGATGTCGAGCTTCAGACGTTCGTGCCGGGTCTCCTCCAGCCGGGTCAGTGCGATCCAGATGATCAGCACCCCGATGGGCAGGTTGATCAGGAAGGCCAGCCGCCAGGAGATGACGGTCAGCGCACCGCCGACCACCAGACCGAGCACCGAGCCGAGGCCCTGCATGGCCGCCGACATCGCCATGGCCTGGTTGCGGGCGTGGCCGACGGCATAGGTGGTGGCGATCAGCGCCAGCCCGGTGGGGGCGGCCACCGCGGCGCCGATGCCCTGGACCGCCCGGGCGGCGACCAGCAGCGGTCCGTCGGTGGCCAGGCCACAGGCCATCGAGGCGATGGTGAATACCCCGACTCCGGAGATGAACGCCCGTTTGTGGCCGATGGCGTCGCCGACCCGGCCGCCGAGCAGCAGCAGACCGCCGAAGGTGAGCACGTACGCGGTGATCACCCAGCTCTTGGCCGCGTCGGACAGGTCCAGATCGGCCTGCATGCGCGGCAAGGCGACGATCACGATGGTGCCGTCCAGCGTGGCCATCAGCTGCATACCGGTGATCGCCACGATCGCGATGCCCAGCACGCTGGAGGCCAGCGGTTTTGCGGGCGGTTCGGGAACGCTCGCGCCGGCCATGGGTAGCTACCCTACCCAGGAGACGCCGGCCGTCCGAGGCCCCCGGCGCAGATGCCCGGGTCCTACATCTCGCCGGAGTCGACGGCTTCCTTGACCTCCTGGGCGTGCGCCACCTGCGCGGCGGTGTAGCCGATGAACAGCGCCACCGCGCCGACGACCACCGCCACCCCGGCCACCCAGAGTAGGCCGTAGGAGTAACCCTGGTCCAGGGCGTGCAGCTGATCAGGGTTCATCCGCTTCACCGGGCCCGTCGTGCCGCCCAGATAGAGCGTGCGGGAGGTGATGACCGCCTGGATGATGGCCAGGACCACCGGGCCGCCCAGGTTCTGCAACATCAGGGCGATCGCCGACACCGGCCCGATCTGGTCGAACCCGACACCGGCGATGGCCGACACGGTCAGCGGCACCACGATCATGCCGATGCCGAAGCCGCCGGCGACGATGGGAATCACCAGGTTCGGGAAGTACGGGATACCGGCGTCCAGGGTGGATCCGTACAGCATCGCGCCCAGCACCATCACACCGCCGGCGATCACCAGCAGCCGGGGCGCGAAGATCGAGACGAGCTGCGAGGAGATGCCGAGGCCGACGCCGAGGGCGATCACGAACGGGATGAACCCGATACCGGCGCGCAGCGCGCTGTAGCCGAGGATGTCCTGGACGTACAGGCCGATCAGGACGGTGAGGGTGAACATCACCCCGCCCGCGAGGAAGATCGCGGCGAAGGTGGCCACCCGGTTGCGGTCGCGGAAGAGCGTGAACGGCACCACCGGGTTCACGGCGTTGCGTTCGACGGCGACGAAGGCCAGGAACGCCAGGACTGCGATCACGCCCGCCGTCAGGGTGGACGGCGATCCCCAGCCGTTCTCCGGGGCCTGGGCGAAGCCGAACACCGCCGCGGTGCAGGCCACCGTGGCCAGCAGGGCACCGGCCGCATCCAGCTTCAGCCGCTCCTTGTGGGTCTCCCGCAGCGTGGTGTGCGCCAGGTAGATCACCAGCAGCCCGATCGGCACGTTGACCAGGAACGCCAGCCGCCAGGAGATTTCGGTCAACGCCCCGCCGACGACCAGGCCCATCACCGAGCCGAGGCCGGTCATGGCGGCGAATACCGCGGTCGCGGCATTGCGCGCCGGGCCTTTGGAGAACGTGGTGGCGACCAGCGCCAGGCCGGTCGGCGTGGCGATCGCC
>JBFYOR010000417.1:0-4027 GCA_041303695.1 Mycobacterium sp.
GCACGTGATCTGGCGGCAGGGCTTCTACCCGGGCGTCGGTGCGCCGAGTTGGATGGCGAACTACGGCAATGAGACCGCCAACCACTTCGACCACGTGCACATCGCCACCGTCGGGGGCGGATTGCCGACCGGTCGGGAGACGTACTACCTCGGATCGATGACAACCACGCCGTAGGCTGGAATCAGCCGCGGGGAGAAAAGGGTCGATCAATGCAGATCGCCGGTTTGGGTCTGGTCCCCGTGCTCGCGATGGCGGCAGGACTGGTTCTTGCGCCGGCGGCCGGAATTCCGTTCGCGCCGGAGGCGGCCGCCGACTGCAATACGGTGACGAACAGCACGTTATGCGCGAGTGGAACCGTCACGGGCAGTTCGGGGGCGCCGACGGAGATCCCGGCCTTCGACCCTTATCCCTGCTATGGAACCCCGACCTGCGATTTCTATGACAACTACGACCCCGGTGTCATCTTCGACCGGCCCGGCAACGGCGGCCGACCCGGCCTCGGCGGCAACCGGCCCCAGCCTCGATAGCGGTGTGAACCCGGACAAGGAGTCCCTACCCATGTTGTTCAAAACGATGCCGTTGCAGGCGCTGGGAGCCTGTGCCGTCGCCGGTGCGCTGCTCGCCGTCGGTTCTCCCGCCTGGCCCGCATGGGCCGATCCGCCCAACTGCACCGCCGCCGATCTGGCGGGTGTGGCGGCCGGAGTGTCCGCGGCGACGTCTGCCTATCTCTTCACCCATCCGGACGTGAATGCGTTCGTCACCGGGTTGAAGGGCCAGCCCCGGGACGGGATCCGCGTTCAGGTTCAGCAGTACCTGGACGCCAACCCGCAGACCAGAGCCGAAATCCAGGCTATCCGTCAACCGTTGAACGATCTGCGTGAGCGTTGCGGCGTCGCCGACCTTCCCACCTTCTAGCCGGATCAGGCGCTGCGGCGGCGGATCGCACCCTTGAGCAGCAGTTCGCGCTCGGACTCGCTCAGCCCGCCCCAGATGCCATACGGTTCGCCGACCTGTAGGGCGTGGGAGCGGCACTGGGTGATCACCGGGCACTGCCGGCACAGCTGCTTGGCTCGAAGCTCGCGTGCGGCGCGGGCGCGGCCGCGCTCGCCATCGGGATGGAAGAACACCGACGAGTCCTCACCCCGGCAGAGCCCGTGCATTTGCCAATCCCACAGATCTGCGTTCGGTCCCGGTAGCTGTTGCGGCTGGAGCATCTCGAATTCCCTCTCTCCGTGCATGTTTCGCAGTCGCCGGTGACCACTCGATTGCCCCACGCTAGGAGGGGCGACGAAGCATCGTCAAGAGCCACGCCCTGTGCGGAATCGCATAGGTTCGACGTGAAAATTAACGTCACGTTCATCTGCGGGCCCGAGTTTGCGGGATCGCGCAGGAGTGCGTTACCCGGCGGCACCCGGTGCCCGCCGTTCCCCGCCTGAGTTGACCTGTCCGTAACGTGGCCAGCACAAACTGTTAACCGATCTTGATAGCGTCGCGACCCGATGTCCTCCACCTCCGCGGTCACGACGGCGGCAGTGGCCTTCGGCGCCGACCCCGGCCGCTGGCCGTTGCCGTCGGCAACCGAACCCGATGAGCTGTGGCTGCGCGCGGTCGCCGCCGGCGGGCAGGGCCGCTACGCCAGCGCCCGGGCCGCCATCGCCGAGCTGATCACTAAGGCACCCGGCGGACGGCTCGGGTCTCTGGCGCTGAGCACACACGCTTCTTTCCTGCGCCAGCTCGGCTGGCACCAGTTGGCCCGCGGCTGGGACGGCCGGGCCTATGCGTGCGCCGGAGAAGACCCCGAGGCCGGTGCCGATGCTCTGATCGGCCTGTCCGCCGACGCCCTGGGCCTGGGCCGGCTGGCCGCCTCGGCCGTGCTGCTGGAACGGGCCGCCGAAGTGCTGGCCGGCGCCGAATCACCCCCGGCGCGGCTGGCGATCCGACTGGCCTGGGTGCGCGCGGAGCTGGCGATGGCCGCCTGCGACGGCCCCGCCGCCGTCCGGCACGCCCGCGGCGGGGTGGAGTTGGCCGAGTCCGCCCTGCCGGGCCTGCGCCGGCATCGGGTCAAAAGTGACGTGGTGCTGGCCGCGGCGCTGTGCAGCGCCGGCGATCCGGCCGGCGCCCGGGCGCTGGCCGATACCGCGCTGGCCGACACCGGGACCTACCGGCTGATACCGCTGCGCTGGGCACTGTCCTGCCTGCTGGCCGATATCGGCAGCGCAACGCTGACCCCGGCGGACATCGAGGCGATTCGCGCCGGAAGCGTCGCTTTCGTGGTGCGCCACGGAGGTCGCTGGAACAGCCGCTAACCGCCCATCGGCAGCTGCGGCCGATATTGTCACTAGCGCAGCCCCGCCCACCGAAAAAGCCCAGTACGTAACGTTGGAGAAGCCGTCGTCGATGACCATTCCAGGAGAGCGTCTCGACGCCGCCGTTGCTGAGGCAGTGGCCGGCAGTCGCGATGCCCTCCGGGAAGTAGTGGAGATCATTCGCCCCATCGTGGTCCGATATATCCGAGCACGGATCGGATCCGCGGAGCGCAGCGGTCTTTCAGCTGACGACGTTGCTCAGGAGGTTTGCTTGGCCGCCATCCAGGCGCTGCCGCGCTATCAGGATCAGGGACGCCCCTTCCTGGCTTTCGTGTACGGCATCGCTTCTCACAAGGTCGCCGACGCCCATCGCGCCGCGGGCCGTAACCGTTCCGAGCCCACCGAGGTGGTCCCGGAGCGGCTCTCCCTGGACGCGGGACCCGAACAGATGGCGCTGCAATCCGACTCCGCCGCCCGGATGAAGAAACTCCTGGAGGTGCTGCCGGAGAAGCAGCGCGAGATCCTCACCCTCCGAATCGTCGTCGGACTGTCCGCGGAGGAGACCGCCGAAGCCGTCGGCAGCACTCCGGGGGCCGTGCGGGTGGCTCAGCATCGCGCCCTGGCGCGGCTGAAGTCCGAAATCGCCGGATCGGGGTTCGACTATGCCTGATTTCCGTGGTCCTGATTTCCGTGGACCTGCTCCGCGGGGCCCCGAGGAGCCGTCGATGGAGGCCATCCGCCGCGCCGACAGCTTTGTCGACGCGCTGGCCGGTGGCCGTCAGGTGGCACCGCAGGACGCCGCCGACGCCGAACTTGCCGCCCTGCTGGGCAGCTGGCGGGACGAGACGCGCTGGCCCCCGGCGACCGGACTGATCACCGAAGCCGAGGCGATTGCGGCGCTGAACGCCGGTTTGGGTGAGAAGCGCGGCGGCCCGCTCCGCGATCGGCGCACCGCCGCCCCCACCGCCATCATCCCCCGGCGCAGCCACCGCGGACTCAGCGTCATCGGTGCGGCGGCCGCCGCAGTGCTGTCCATCGGCGGGTTCGGCGCGGTGGTGGCCGGTTCCGGTCCCGAGGACCCGCTCTACGGCATGCGCACCATGCTGTTCGGGGCGCCCAAGCAGGTCCGTGACGACCAGGTCGCGCTGGCCGCCCGGACCGAGATGCAGCAGGTTCAGCAGCTGATCTCCCAGGGCGACTGGCAACAGGCGCAGGCAAAGTTGGTGGCGGTCAGCACACAGGTCGCCAGCATCGGCAACGAGCAGCAGAAACAGGATCTGCTCGAGCAGTTCAACGACCTGTCGGCCAAGGTGGTGGAGCGAGATCCGGCGGCCACCGCGCCCCCGGGCATCATCTACACGGTGCCGCCGTCGGCCACCGAACTGGTGCCGGCTGTCGCACCGCCGACCAGCACGCCGAGTGCGCCGTCGCAGAGTGACTCCGCCACCTCGTCATCTGCGTCGACGTCGACGTCGACGTCACCCTCGACGTCCTCGGAGTCCGGCACGAGCAGCAGCACACCGACCTCGGGTGCCGAGTCGTCGGAATCCGCCGGGACGTCGTCCCCGACCTCAGCGTCGACCTCAGCGTCCCCGCAGAGCCAGCAGACGACGACGCCGACCAGTGCCGCCCCGACCACCAGTGCGGCACCGTCGACCAGTGCGGCTGCGACGACGACTGCGTCGCCCGTGACCACCGCGCAGGCCACCACGACGTCGGC
>JBFYOR010000418.1:0-4963 GCA_041303695.1 Mycobacterium sp.
ATTCGTCGCCACCCTCGCGTATACTGAGAACAGCTTCACGAGACACCGTCGCCAAGCTCCGACTTGACGGTGCACCAACCCCACGCTCGTGGGTGGTTCGGATGACGAAGCGGCCCGCACCACACCGGTGCCGGCAAGAGCGCCCCGTCACCGGGGCCCGGAATACCCGGGAGTTGGTATGCCTCGAGAATCTGTCGCTCTCAGCGACGCCCACCGTGACCGCGCCGTCGGCGCCCTGCTCGGCACCGCGGCCGGCGACGCACTCGCCGGCGTCGGCGAATCCCGCCCGCCGGGGCAGTGGACCGACCCGACCGCGATGGCGATCGCCGTCGCCGAATTCGCCTCCGCCGGTGTGGGACTGGACCAGGAGATCTGGCAGGACCGCCTCGTCGAGCGCTGGGCCTGGTGGGCGCGCACCGCCACCGATATCGGACCGCAGACCAGCGCGGTGCTGGCCGCCGCGGGTGAACACACCGCCGCGGCCGCCCGCGAGGCTGCGGCCGCGTTGTTCGAGCAGGCCGGGCGCACGCTCGACGGCAGCTGCCTGACCCGGGCTGCCCCGTCAGCGCTGGGTGCGGGTGCGGCCACCGCGCTATGCGCACTGACCCACGCCGGCCCCGATGCCGGGGAGGCCTGCCGGTTATGGGAGGAGGCGATCCGGCATGCGGTGAGCACCGGCCGCCTCGATATCCGAATCGGGTTGCGCTACATCGGTGCTGAACGCCAGGGATTGTGGGAGTCCCGGATCGCCGACGCCGAGGAAGCCCGGCCGCAGGACTTCGCCGGGCCGGCCGCTGATGCCGTGGTCGCCACATTCCAGGCCGCCTGGTCGGCCATCGCCGGCACGGCTGAACCCGTCGAGGATCCGGCCGCCGGGGTGTTCGCCGTCGACCGGCTCAGGCTGGCGTTGGAGTCGGCCGTCGCCGGTGGGGGTGAGGTGCACAGTGTGGCCGCGGCCGCCGGCGCTCTGCTCGGGGCGGCCTACGGCGCCTCGACGATCCCGGCGCTGTGGCGACTGGAGCTGAAGGGATGGCCGGGGCTCAACACCCACCTGCTGGTCGGCCTCGCCGACAAGATCCTCAACAGTGGTGCACCGCGGCGCGTCGAGGGGTTGGACTCCTGGCGGGATTGCCCGCCCCCGAAGCGTCATCCGCATGACGACGCCGTGTGGATCGGTGCCGCGGCCCGGCTCGAAAGGCTGCCCGAGGGAACCGATGTGGTGGTCTCGCTGTGCCCGCTGGCCGACGGCCATATCCCGGCCCGGGTCCGGCATCTGGAAGTGCCGCTGATCGACACCGCCGGGGCGAACCCCAATCTGGACTTCGTGCTGCACGACACCGTGCGGGCGATCGAGGTGCTGCGAGCAGGCGGCGCCACCGTGTTCCTGCACTGCCACACCAGTCGCAGCCGCGCCCCCGCCGTGGCCGCCCTCTACGGCGCCCGCCGCGCCGGTATCAGCGTCGAGCAGGCCCTGGACGAGGTGTGCGCGCCGATCTACCGCGCCGATCCCAACCGTGAATTCCGGGCGTCACTGCGGCGCCTGCACCCGAGCACCGAGAGGGCATCCCGATGAACATCAACGCCGGTCCGCTGCGGCCGTCGCGTCGGTGGTCCCAGGACCACGCCGCGACCTGGGGTCCTTACTGGGACAGACTCTTTCCGCCGACGACCTGCACCGCGTGGATCGACTTCAAGCGCGGATCCAGCGGAGTCAACGTGGCCCGACGGTTCTGGGAGCAACGCGAATACCTGCGTCGCGCCTACGAAGCCGTGTTCGGGCCCGACCCGGACGCCTGGCCGTCCCGGCATCCCGGTGTCGTGCTCGACGCCGTCCCGGAGGGTCGCTACGGCGCCTGCCTGGGCTGCCAGTGGCTCGGGCCGCGCGGCTATCCGGCGCTGAAAACAGCCCGCGTTCATGAGATGTCAGGCGGTACCCGGCCATGAGCTTCAATGAAGGTCCGGTCAATCCGTCGACCCGATACTCGGCCAGCTACTTCAACACCTGGGGGCCGTACTGGGACGTCATGTTCCCGCCGCGGGAGGTCAGCGCGTGGGTCAACTTCAAACGCGGATCGACCGGGGTCAACATCGCCCGACAGTTTTGGGAGCGACGCGAATGCCTGAGGCGCGCCTACGAAGCCGTCTACGGGGCCGATCCGGAGGCCTGGCCCTCCCGGCACCCCGGCGTCGTGCTGGATGCCGTGCCGGCGGTCGATCATCCGGCCTGCCTGGGTTGCCAGTGGTTCGGACCCGGCGGTGCCTCGGCGCTACTGCTGGCCCGCCGGCATGAGATGTCGAACGGGTCGGACACGTCGGAGTCGTCGTGAGCGATGACAGCCGGCGCGGACTGTTCGCCGCCTGCCCGACACCCGGGTGGCCCGGTCCAAGGGGGTCCGGACACTGGCAGACCGCTCAAACGCTGGCTTGTTTGGAGGCGCTGATCGCCCGGCACGGGGAGGGCTGAGGGCTGTGCTTCCGGTGGACCAGATGTGTCGTGTCCGAAGTTGATATCGCCGGCGATATCGCGTTCTGAACGGTGTCAGTGGTTCTGCTCGCTGTCACACCCTGTTGGCAGAATCTGGGGTGTAGGCGGCGGGAGCGCCGACTGAAGGGGGATTCATGGACACCACACAACCGCGTTTGAGCCGGAAGTTCTTCGAGGCGCTGCACTACGCCGCCGAGCTGCACAACAACCAGGTGCGCAAAGGGGGAGAGATCCCCTACATCGGACATCTGCTCTCGGTGGCCGGCCTGGTGCTGGAGGCCGACGGCAACGAGACCCAGGCCATCGCGGCGCTGCTGCACGATTCCGCCGAAGATCAGGGCGGGGCGGCGGTGCTGGCCGAGATCGAGGCGCGATTCGGCCCGGCGGTCGCTGCCATCGTCGACGAGTGCAGCGACACCGTCGAGACCCCGAAACCGCCGTGGCAACAACGCAAGCAAAGCTATATCGACCATCTCGACTCCGCGTCCGACGATGCGATCCTGGTTTCGCTGGCCGACAAGCTCGACAACGCCCGGGCCATCCTGCGTGACGTGCGTGGTGTCGGCTCGGCGCTGTGGGAGCGCTTCTCGGTCAACGATCCCCAGCAGCACCTCTGGTACTACCGCTCCCTGTTCCAGGTCTACGAGCGGCGTAATCACACCTGGCTGGTGGCCGAGCTTCGCCGGGTGCTCGACGAGCTCGGCGCGGAGATCAACGCCTCGGCTCAGCGATAGGCGGCAGTAGGCAGCCGAGCTCTCACTCCCCGTCGCGCTTGCGGCGGAAGAACTCGGCCGGCCGGCCACGGTGACCGGTGTGCTCGTTGAAGATGCCGGTACCGACCAGATGGTCTTCCATAGCGCGGCGGAACGTGTAGCGCTTGAACTCATCTCCCTCAACGGCCTCATGGACCCGCTGCAGCTCGCTGAGGGTGAACCGGCGGCCCAGCAGCCGGTCGGGATCGGGCTCGTCCTGGTAGCGGGATCGGATGTAGTCCTTCGCCAGGCGGACCATCTTGGGGTGGTCCCAGACCAACTCACCGGGCCGGTCGACGGATGCGCGCCGGGTGTCATAGGCCGCCCCCGACCCGAGGGACTCCAGGTGGTCGGGTCGAACGACGGCCACATGCGCCACCGAGATCACCCAGTCCCGGTTGTCGCGGTAGGGATCGTCGAACACCCCCAGTTGCTGCGGACGCACCCCCTGCACTCCGATCTTCTGGCGCAGGCAGCGCTCGACGGCCTCGGCCAGCGTCTCCCGCGCACGCAGGAACGTGCCGGGCAGGGCCCACTTTCCGATGTCCGAGCGTTCCATCTCGACCACCTGTAGCTGTCGCCGATCGGGGTCGATGGTGAGCAGCGCGATGTCGACCGCCACGATGGGCCGGAGGAAATCGTGGAACTTTTTGTCAGAGGGTCCCGTTATTCTTGCCCCAGTAGCTACCGGAATCACGTTGTCGCCCATCGGGAGAACCTAACAAATTAGGGCTTGATTTGCGCTAAATCAAGATTTAAGACATAATCAGGATTAAATAAGTGGTCCGAGCGGGCGATGACGAGGAGCGGAACAACCACGACGAACGGGGGGAAGCGATGACTGAGATCAATACCGGCTATGACGTCTACGTGCTGGGGGATGTCGACACATCCCAGCGGATGGAGATGCTGACGGAGAGGGCGGCCGAGCACGGCGCGTCGATCACCCAGACCTTCGCCTTCGCCCCGGGCGAGGCCGCCGAGCATGATGAGCTCACCGATGTCGAGGCGGTGGTGGAGGCGCTGGGCCGGGCCATCGCCACCCGTACGAATCTGTGGTCGCCGTTCTGGCTTCAGGATCTCTGCCGCGAACAGCACCTGCGTCGGCTGAGCCTGGTGCTGCAGCGCCACGGTCTGGACCTGCTGATCGGCCAGCATATGGCGCCCTGCCCGGTACAGGGTGGCATCAACGAGGTCGACGCCGCCCTGCGCAGTGAGGTCAGGGCGGTCTACGCCCTGGACGACGCGGCGCTGGCCGCCGCCGGAATGCACACGCTGGGTGCCGAGATCGAAGCTGCCCTGGCCCGGGTCGACGAGCAGTCGCACACGGCGATCGAACCCGAGGAGCGCTACGTCGGCACCGCTGAGGCGGCGGCCCTTTTCGGGAAGTCCCGCGGGTGGGTCTCCCGGGGGCTGCGCGAGGGGGCCTTCCGGTACGCCGACGGCTCCGAGGTCGAGCCGCTCCGGATCGGCAACGGCGGGCGGCGGCGGTTCAGCGTGCCGATGCTGCGTGCCATGGCCTGGTCGGCCTATCGCCGCGGCAGCCTGAGCCCGCAGCAGTTGGAGGAGGTGTTGGCGGAACTGTCCCGTAGCGAGCGGTAACGCCCCACCCGCATTCGCATTCCGCCAACCAACCGCAACTTGAAGGAGATAACTATGACGATCAACAACGACACCGCGTCCTGGGAGCAGGACCGCCTCATCCACGGCTACTGGGTGGAGAAGG
>JBFYOR010000419.1:0-3198 GCA_041303695.1 Mycobacterium sp.
CCGCGTTGGAACGGGCCGGTTTCGTGTTCCACCACAACACCATCGGTGAGGCACTCGGCTACGCCACCGGGTCGGCGCGCGGGTAGTACCGTCGAGCAGATGCGGCAGTCCATCCGCTCCAGCGACGGCCCACTGCAGATCCGGCAGTTGGGGATGCTCGATTACGCCGATGCCTGGCAACTGCAGCGCGAAACCGCCGACGCCCGGCTCTCCGGCGGGCCGGACACTCTGCTGCTGCTCGAACACCCCGCGGTCTACACCGCGGGCAAGCGCACCGAGGCCCACGAGCGTCCGGTCGACGGGACCCCGGTCATCGACAGCGATCGCGGCGGCAAGATCACCTGGCACGGCCCCGGCCAGCTGGTCGGCTACCCCGTCATCAGCCTCGCCGAACCCATGGATGTGCTCAATTACGTTCGGCGCCTTGAACAATCGCTGATCAGCGTCTGCGCTGACTTCGGACTGGAGGCCGGCCGGGTCGAGGGCCGCTCCGGGGTGTGGCTGCCCGCGACGGCCGACCGCCCCGACCGCAAGATCGCCGCGATCGGCATCCGGGTGGCCCGCGGTATCGCACTGCACGGCTTCGCCCTGAACTGCGACTGCGATCTGTCGGCGTTCTCAGCGATCGTGCCGTGCGGCATCGCCGACGCCGGGGTGACGTCGCTGAGCGCTGAACTCGGGCGGCGGGTCGGCGTCGCCGACGTCCGGGATCGGGTCGCCGAGGCAGTCAGCGACGCACTGGACGGCCGGCTGCCATTGCCGGCTGCCGTAGCATCGCAGCCATGAGCGTGGAGCCTGGCCAACGCAAGCTGCTGCGCCTGGAGGTGCGCAACGCCGAGACTCCGATCGAGCGCAAACCACCGTGGATCAAGACCCGCGCCCGGATGGGCCCGGAGTACACCGCGCTGAAAAGTCTGGTGCGCCGCGAGGGCCTGCACACCGTGTGCGAAGAAGCCGGCTGCCCCAATATTTTCGAATGCTGGGAGGACCGCGAGGCCACCTTCCTGATCGGCGGCGAGCAGTGCACCCGTCGGTGCGACTTCTGCCAGATCGATACCGGAAAGCCGGCCGAACTCGACCGCGACGAGCCGCGCCGGGTCGCCGAGAGCGTGGCCGCGATGGGGCTGAAGTATGCGACCGTCACCGGCGTCGCACGCGACGACCTGCCCGACGGCGGCGCCTGGCTCTACGCCGAGACGGTCCGGGCCATCAAGGCACTCAACCCCTCGACCGGCGTGGAACTGCTCGCCCCGGACTTCAACGGCGAACCCGCCCTGCTGCGGGAGGTTTTCCAGTCACGCCCGGAGGTGTTCGCCCACAATCTCGAAACGGTGCCCCGGATCTTCAAGCGCATCCGTCCGGCCTTCCGCTACCAGCGCAGCCTCGACGTGATCACCGCGGCGCGGGAGTTCGGCCTGGTGACCAAGAGCAATCTCATCCTCGGCATGGGCGAGACCATCGACGAGGTGCACACCGCACTGGCCGACCTGCACAACGCCGGCTGCGACATCGTCACTATCACCCAGTACCTGCGACCGTCGCCGCGTCACCACCCCGTCGAGCGGTGGGTGCGGCCCGAGGAGTTCGTCGACCTGGCCGGCCACGCCGAAGGGCTGGGATTCGCCGGCGTGCTGGCCGGACCGCTGGTGCGCTCGTCCTACCGGGCCGGCCGGCTCTACCGGCAGGCCGCCGATGCGGATCGACTTCCTTCCGCCACTCCGCCACGCGGCTGACTCGGCGCTACGTATCCTTGACAGCTATGGCGAAAACCCGCAAGCCCGCCCTGACCAAGGCGGCTAAAGCCGAAGCCAAGGCTACCCGCAAGGCCGCGTCCAAGCAGCGCCGTTCCCAGCTGTGGCAGGCCTTCCAGATGCAGCGCAAAGAGGACAAGCGGCTGCTGCCCTACATGATCGGCGTGTTCCTCGCGATCGTCGCCGCGTCGGTGGCCCTCGGGCTGCTGATCGGCGGGTTCACCAAGTACCTGATGATCGTGTTCGGCGTGACGCTCGGCATCCTGGTCGCGTTCATCGTCTTCGGCCGGCGCGCGCAGAAGAATGTCTACCGAAAGGCCGAGGGCCAAGTCGGTGCCGCGGCTTGGGCGCTGGACAACATGCGTGGCAAGTGGCGGGTGACCCCCGGGGTCTCGGCAACCGGCCACCTCGACGCGGTCCACCGGGTGATCGGTCGCCCAGGGGTGATCTTCGTCGGTGAAGGTGTGCCGTCGCGGGTCAAACCGCTGCTCGCCCAGGAGAAGAAGCGCACGGCGCGTCTGGTCGGCGAGGTCCCGATCTACGACGTCATCATCGGCAATGAGGAGGGTGAGGTTCCGCTGGCCAAGCTGGAGCGCCACCTGACCAAGCTGCCGGCCAACATCACCGTCAAGCAGATGGACATCCTGGAGTCCAAGCTGACCGCGCTGGGTAGCCGGGTCGGCCCGGCCAAGATGCCCAAGGGTCCGCTGCCGCCACAGGCCAAGGTCCGCGGGATGCAGCGCACCGTGCGCCGGCGCTGACGCTGCGCGCGCCCCGGTCCGTCGTGAGTGAGGAACCACGCAGACGACGTTCGAGTGAGCCTCTGCAGGATTCCTCACTCAACGTCGTACCCGTGGCACACCGGCCCGCTCCACCCGTCGCACGATCTCGTCCCGGCGATCGCCGGCCAGCACCCTGATCCGGCGCCATCCGAGGCCGTCGACGTATTCAGAACGCACGATGTCGCTGCGGAACTGCACCGTGTCGGTCCGGTGCTGCTCGCCGTCGTACTCGGCCGCCACCATGAACTCTTCCCAACCCATGTCGAGGTAGTACCGCGGGTAGCCGTCCGGGGCGTAGACCGGGATCTGAGTCTGGGGCTTAGGGAAGCCGGCCTCGATCAGCAGCAGCCGCAACCAGGTTTCCTTCGGCGATTGCGCACCGGCGTCGACGAGGTCGAGAAGCCCGGGCACCCGCCGGCGTCCCCTGACCCGGGGATGGGCATCGAGCACAGCCGCCACCTGCTCGGCCTTGAAGCCGGTTGCCCGGGCCAGCGCGTCGAGGCGCTGAAGCGCGATACCCATCGGGGCCCCCCTGGCCAGATCGAATGCGGTCCGCTCGACACTCGTGACCGGTATGCCCCGAACTCGCACGACCTCGCCGTCCAGCAGGGTGTCCCGACGGGTAATCACCCCCGCCGGCGACTTGTTGTGGTCGAGGTTGATCT